>DATLMT010000405.1:0-4182 GCA_035537135.1 Burkholderiaceae bacterium
ATCATGAACGCGGCGTCCTCGGCATTGGCGCGCAGCTGCACGGGCCGAAGCATCATTTCACGTGACAGCGTCGGCAGAAAATCGACGGGCACTTCGTGCGGCCTGAACATTGCCTTGATCGCGCGCTTGAGCATTAGACGCGCAGAAACGGCAGTGACTGTGTAGCGCATGAAGTCGCCGAGCACCGGCAGCGCAACCGGGGCGGTAAGCAGCGCATCGATGCGCAGGCTCGGGTAGTAATAGCCGCCGAGCAGCACGAGCTTGCGAACATCAGCGCGGAAATCGAGCGCCATTGCCAACGCGACCATCGTTCCCATCGAATGGCCGACGACAACCGGACGCTCTACACCAAGCTTTTCAAGCGCCGCGTGCAGGAGCTTCGCTTGGGCCGTAGGCGTCCAGAGGCGATCTCGTGGACGCGTGCTGTGGCCAAAGCCGGGCCGGTCGAAGGCAATGACACGGTGGTTGCGTGCGAGCCGTTCGATCAGTCCACTCGCGTGAAAGTCTCGATGCCAAACTAAATTGCCGTGGACAAGCACCACAGGCGGTCCGGCGCCATGCTCTACGCAGTGGAGGCGTACGCCATCGATGTCTAAGAGCTGCCCCTCGGCAGGATTCTCGCGTTCGGCCCGGCGCGCGCGCCGGTGGACCCAACTTGCCGTGATCGCGGCAAGGGCGACCGCACCACCAACCCCGGCGGCCGTTGAGCGATCCGATTTACTTTGGTGAAAAAGCTTCATGATTCCTTCAGTGACGGCAGCACGCAATCGGCACTATGGGCAAGCGCGGGGCCCAGATAGAGATAGAGCGCCGCTAGCGCGAGCGTCGGGCTAAGCCCCGGATGGCCCTCAGCGCGAGTAGCTCGTCGCGGGCTTTACGCTGCGATCTACTGTGAATGGTGCGGGTGCCGCCGCCGGCGCGGCTGCAGGCGCGGAATAAGCCCGCGGTTCCGCCACCGGCTCGAAGACGCGGCCTTTTTGCGCCCTGATGAAACTGTGGTCCATGACATTCGAGCTCGCTCGGGTGTCGACCAATGCCGTCTTTTCCGTGCGCAGACAAGGCATATCGGAATAAGTCACATTCTTTTCGGCGTCGACGCACTTCAGAACTTGCGCACCAGCGTTGGGCACTAGGAGAACGACGCAGAGTCCGAGGAGCGAAGCAGAGTTGTATTTCATCCGGTCTCCTTGGCAGCAACTTAGACGCACAACTCTACTCCAGTGCAACGGCTCGGTCTTTTAGCCGTTGCGCACCGCCTATACAGAAGCGCGACCGCCAAGTCCGAGATAACTTTCGACGACGCGGGCATCGTTCGCAAGTTCAGCTGCCGGACCTTCCAGTGTGATCTCACCAGTTTCCAGCACATACGCATAGTCAGCGGTCTGCAGCGCAGCGCGCGCGTTCTGCTCGACTAAAAGGATCGACACACCACGGCGCTTCAGCTCGACGATGATGTGAAAAATCTCGCGCACGACCAGCGGCGCGAGTCCAAGCGATGGTTCGTCGAGCATTAACAGCTTCGGCTTCGCCATCAGCGCGCGTCCGACCGCGAGCATCTGGCGCTCTCCGCCTGACAGTGTGCCGGCCAGCTGCGTTCGCCGGTCACGCAAGCGTGGGAACAGCGTGAACACCTCTTCAATCGTTTGCAAATGATCGCGCTGGCCGGAACGGTAGCGCTGAAATGCGCCGAGCAGCAGGTTGTCTGCAACGCTCATCTCCGCGAATAACTCGCGCCGCTCCGGGACCAGCGTCATTCCAGCAGCGACCATCTGCTCTATAGAGACTTCGGCCGCGGTGACGGCTTGGCCGCCAAAGCGAATCGATCCTCGCGCGCTGCCGTTGGTCGGCAGCGCTCCGATCAGCGAGCTGAGCAAGGTGGTCTTGCCCGCGCCGTTGGGTCCTATCACGGTGACGATCTGACCTTGGCCGACAGCCACTCGTGCCCCGACAACTGCAGCGACTTTGCCGTAGGCGACCGACAGGTCTGTGACTTCAAGGACAGGCGCTGCGCTCATTGATGCACCCTTGGCGCTGCGCGCCGTCCCGCCAAGCGGCTCGCTTGCAAATGCGAAGCTTCCTTGGGAGCGGCCCGGCGGAAGCTCATGCAGCATCCTTTTCGTCAACGCCGCCCAGGTACGCCTCTATCACCCGCGGGTCGCGTTGCACTTCAGACGGCGTGCCGTCGGCGATCTTCTGGCCGAAATCCATCACATAGACACGATCCGCAAGCGTCATCACAAAATCCATGTCGTGCTCGACCAGCAGCACGCCCAGCCCTTCTTCGCGCAGCTTCCGCAGGAGCTCGGCGAGCGAGCGCTTTTCCAGATAGCGCAGCCCGGCCGCCGGTTCGTCGAGGAGCAAGAGCTTCGGCTCGGACGCCAGCGCACGTGCGATTTCGAGCGTGCGCTGCTTGCCGAGAGGCAGCGATCCTGCCTCATCGTTGGCATGCTCGGCCAGTCCTACACGTTCGATTTGACGCACCGACTCACCGAGCAAAGTTCGCTCTGCGCGCCGGTCGAGGCGCCACGCGCCCGCGATCACACCCACAACCAGCCTAGGTCGCTCGCGCCGATGCGCGCCGATCGCAACGTTATCCTGCACGCTCATCTGAGGCAGCAGCCGCACGTGCTGAAATGTTCGACTCAGACCCAGCTTCGCGATGTCGCGCGATTCGCTCGTGGTGACGTCGCGACCACAAAAGTTCACCGAGCCTGAAGTCGCGTCGAGCACGCCCGAGATCACGTTGAACATCGTGGTCTTGCCCGCACCGTTCGGCCCGATCAGCGCGACGATCTCTCCAGCGCGCACCGCGAGACTCATCCGATCGACTGCGACGAGCCCGCCGAAACGCTTGGTGACCTGCTGCACGTCGAGCAGAGTTTCGCCGCGCATGATCGGCGGTTGATGCGACAAGGTCGAGGTGTGATCAAAGCGCATCGGCGCAGAACTCCGCCACAGGCGTCGAGTGACTGCCGGCCACAATCCATCAGGCGCGCGCTGCAGGATCACGATCATCAGCACGCCGAACACGATCGTTTCATAGTTGCCTGCCTGCCCGACGATTTGCGGCAGCCAGTCGCGCAGCCACTGATTCGACACGGTGATCACCGATGAGCCCAGCAGCGCACCCCACACGAAGCTAGCGCCGCCGATCACCGCCATGAACAGATATTCGATGCCCGCGTGCAGTGAAAACGGCGTTGGGTTCACGAAGCGCTGCATGTGCGCGTACAGCCAACCCGACGCGCACGCCATCATCGCCGCCAGCACAAACACGACCATGCGCGATGCCCACGTATTCACGCCCATCGACTCGGCCATCACGCGCCCGCCTTTAAGCGCGCGAATCGCGCGGCCCTCGCGCGAGTCGAGCAGGTTGCGCGTCGTCAGAAGCGCTGCGAGCACGAACGCCCAGATCAAATAGAAAATCTCACGGCCGCGCTCCAGCGTGACGCCAAACAGCGAAATAGCGGGCAACCCGCCGCGCCCCGTGTGTCCGCCAAGAGTCTCCGACGTTCCGAAAAGAAAATACAAGCTGATTCCCCAAGCGATCGTGCCCAGCGGCAGGTAATGCCCCGATAGCCGCAGCGTGATCAAACCAAGCGCGCCAGCGATCGCGACGGTCAGCAACAAGCCCGCAATCAACGCAAGCCACGGCGACGCTCCCACCCAGGCGAGGCTGCTTGGCAGCTCGGTCGACGTCGTCAGGACTGCGGTCGTGTATGCGCCCACGCCAACGAACGCAGCCTGACCGAACGAAGTCAGTCCGCTGACTCCCGTCAGCAGCACGAGTCCAAGCACCACCAGCGAAGCCAACCCAATGTAGTTGAGCAGCGTGATCGAGAACTCCGACAGCACCAGCGGTGCAATCAGCAGACACAGCACCAGCGCGGCAACAAACCACGGCGGCTTTGAGCCCAGCTTCATTCGCCGACTTTCATTCGTCATCCTCCACATGATGCGTACGCAGCGAGCGCCACAGCAGCACAGGAATGATCAGCGTGAACACGATTACTTCCTTGTGTGCACTGGCCCAGAATGACGAAAACGATTCGATCAATCCGACCAACAACGCACCGAGTGCCGCAATCGGATAACTTGCAAGGCCGCCGATGATCGCCGCAACGAATCCCTTCAGTCCGATCAGAAAACCAGTGTCGTAGTAGATCGTCGTGATCGGTG
>DATLMT010000406.1:0-12596 GCA_035537135.1 Burkholderiaceae bacterium
AAAATCGTTGAAGCGCGTGTCATTCGGCGTCGCGAGACGCTTGAACATGATGTCGGGTTCAGCATATTCGACTCCGGAATCGAGTGTGAGCCGAGCCGCCACTGCCCTCGCTTCAGATAGTGGGAGCGGCGTGTCCATTACCAGTAACGATGCTCCACCCGCCACCGCGCGTACAGACTTTAGGCTGACACCTGCGGTTGCCGACATCGCCTGTACGCGCGCCGCCGACATTGGGCGTACCAGCTCGCTCGCCGTCGGGCTGCGCAGCTTGATGATCAGCCGCGACACCATTTGCTCGCGCGCCGTGTCTGCAGAAGCCGGCAGTCCCTTGAGTGCCGCTTGCTTTGCCGTAATCCTTGTCGAATTTGCGGTGGGCGATGGCAAGGCAATGGCGACGCTGGCTGCAAATACGCCGGTCAAACCCAGCAGTTGACGGTTCACGAAGTTTCCTTTCAACGGACTGCGACGTGTTATTGGGTCTTCATCATCGAGTCGAGCTCGACGTATTGGAAAGCACCTGACGCTTTCAAACGCTCGATCAATTGCGGCACGTCGCTGCGCTCTGCCGGCGCTGTCAAATGAACAATGTGCGCATCGCCCGCCATCGGCCGCACGTATCGAGCGCCCGCGATCTTGCCCAGCGCCGCGTGAACCGGCTTCATCACTGCCGAGGAATCACTTGTGACAGTGCGCGGCTTAACGATGATCGTTGCAACGACAGGTGCATCGGAAGGAGTCATTGAGGCGGGCCCAGAGCAGGCGCAAAGCGCCACAAGCAAGGACGTCACAACGGCAGCAGAAGCGCGGGCAAGGTGCATTGGCTCAATTCAGGTTTTGCAGAAATGCGCGACAAACGCTGCGCAACGGTACCGACATTCCCACCAACGCGCCTGTCAGCCGAAAGGCGTACCGCGCCTGACGGGGCAGCGAAATAACCTACTCGGCGCCCGGTTATTTCGCGTTCATCAGTGCAACGGCAGTATCCAGCATGCGGTTTGAAAACCCCCACTCGTTGTCATACCAGCTTGAAACTTTCACCAGACGGCCAGCGACTTTAGTCAGCGTCGTGTCAAAGATCGACGAGCGCGGGTCATGGTTGAAGTCACTCGACACCAACGGCGCGGTGTTCACTCCTAGTATTCCTTTTAAGTCCCCGTCAGCCGCCGCTTCCATGATCGCGTTGACCTCGTCGACTGAAGTATCCCGCGCGGCGATAAACGTCAGATCCACGATAGACACGTTGATTGTCGGCACACGGATCGCGTAGCCGTCAAGTTTGCCGTTCAATTCGGGCATGACCAAGCCCACTGCCGACGCAGCGCCGGTCTTGGTGGGAATCATGTTGTGTGCGGCAGCGCGGGCGCGGCGCAGGTCCTCGTGAAACACGTCGGTCAAGACCTGATCGTTGGTATACGAGTGGATTGTCGTCATCAGACCGGTGACGACGCCGATTTTTTCATGCAGCGGTTTCACAAGCGGCGCCAGGCAGTTCGTTGTGCACGACGCATTCGAGATCACTGTATGCGAGGCCTTCAGCGTGCGGTGGTTGACGCCAAAGACGATCGTCGCGTCAACATCCTTGCCGCCCGGTGCGGAAATGACCACTTTTTTCGCGCCGCCTTTCAGATGCGCCAGCGCTTTTTCTTTCGTGGTGAAGAATCCGGTGCATTCGAGCACGACATCGACCCCCAAGTCGCGCCACGGCAGCTCGGCGGGGTTGCGCTGCGCGAGCACGCGAATCCGATCACCGTTAACCACCATCGAATCCCCATCAGCGGCCGCGGTTCCTGAAAATGGTCCATGCGCGGTGTCGTATTTGGTCAGGTGAACATTGGTTTTCGGGTCGCCGAGATCGTTGATGGCGACAATCTGTAGATCGTGCTTTTCGCCCGCTTCGTAGTGCGCGCGCAGTATGTTGCGCCCAATGCGGCCATACCCATTGATCGCAACCTTAATCGTCATTGCTGCGTGCCTTTGCTAATCACTTGTTGAACGGTTGCCACCACGTTGTCGACCGTGAAGCCAAAGAATTCGAACGCGTCCTTCGCCGGCGCTGATTCGCCAAAGCGATCGATGCCGATGACAGCACCACTGGCGCGCACGTATTTCCACCAAAAGTCGGTGACGCCGGCTTCAACGGCAACACGCGGAATGCCCTCGGGAAGCACTTGCGATTTGTATTTCGGGTCCTGACGGTCGAATACAGTGGTTGAGGGCATCGAGACGACCCGTACGGCCACTCCTCTGTCAGCGAGCGCTTTCTGCGCCTGCGAAGCAAGCCATACTTCCGATCCAGTCGCAATTAGTACCACTCTGGCAGTGCCATCGGCCGCTTCGCTGACGACGTAACCGCCGCGTCCAATTGTTTCAACTTCCACATCGCGCGTTACAAACGGCAGCGACTGGCGCGATAGCAGCAGGCTCGTCGGTCCGTCCTTGCGCTCGATTGCCGCTGCCCACGCCACCAGCGTCTCGACGGTATCCGCCGGCCGCCAGACATCCATACCGGGTATCAGCCGCAGCGTGGCCGCGTGCTCTACCGGCTGATGCGTCGGCCCGTCTTCACCCAAGCCAATCGAGTCATGAGTAAATACATAGATGACTGAAAGCTTCATCAACGCGGCCATGCGCAACGCATTGCGCGCATAGTCGGAGAAGGTCAGAAATGTGCCGGCGAAGGGAATGAAGGCGCCGTGCGCAGCCAACCCGTTAGAAATTGCGCACATGCCGAATTCGCGAACCCCGTAGTTAATGTGGCGACCGTGAAGGTTCTCGGGTCGCAGCGCGCCTGCAGTGCTCCACTTGGTCAAATTGCTGCCCGTCAGATCGGCCGAGCCGCCAACCAGCTCGGGTAGCCCGGGCGCGAGCGCTTCGAGCGCCAGCTGCGACGCCTTGCGCGTTGCTACCGACTCGCTCTTTTCGGTTGCCGCCACGATCGCAGAATCACGTGCGGCGAAATATGCCGCCGGCAGCTCGCGCTTCATTCGTCGCTCGAACTCGCCGGCCTCAAGGGGATAGCGGTCGGAATACGCATCAAACAGTTGGTTCCAATCACGCTCGCGCAATGCGCCCGCGCGCTTCGCATCCCAAGCGGTGTAGACCTCGGCGGGTACGTTAAACGGCTGGTGAGGCCAGCCAAGCGCGGCACGTGTCGCCTTGACTTCCGCCTCGCCCAGCGCTTCACCGTGCGCCTTTTCGGTGCCGGCTCGCCCGGGAGAGCCCTTGCCGATGACGGTCTTTGCAACGATCAGCGTAGGGCGCGCACTCTGCCGTTTCGCTGCTGAAATCGCTCGGTCGACAGCTCCCACGTTGTGCCCGTCGATCGGGCCGATTACGTTCCAGCCGTATGCCTCAAATCGCTGCGCGGTGTTGTCCGTGAACCAGTGTTTTACTTCCCCGTCAATCGAAATGCCGTTGTCGTCATAAACGGCGATCAGCTTGTTCAGTTGCCACGTACCCGCCAGCGACCCGGCCTCGTGCGAGACGCCTTCCATCATGCAACCGTCACCGGCAAACACGTACGTCCAATGATCGACAATATCGAAACCCGGACGATTGAACTGTGCCGCCAGCAGCCGTTCAGCCAGCGCCATGCCGACTGCGTTGGCAAAGCCCTGCCCTAGCGGCCCCGTCGTCGTTTCGACGCCAGGCGTGACACCTACCTCGGGGTGACCAGGCGTGCGGCTGTGCAGCTTCCGGAAATTTTTTAACTCTTGCAGCGGCAAGTCGTAGCCGGTCAAATGCAGCAGCGCGTACTGCAGCATCGAGCCGTGCCCGTTGGACAAAATAAAGCGGTCGCGGTTGACCCAGCGCGGATTCGTCGGGTTATGTGAAAGGTGCTTGCCCCACAGTGCCACTGCGATTTCCGCCATGCCCATGGGCATGCCCGGGTGGCCGGAATTGGCTTCCTGCACCGCGTCCATCGCGAGCACACGGATGGCATTGGCCATTGTTGTCACCGGCAGTTCGGCCAACGCTGGCAACGCGGAAAGGTCGTTCATTAAGCAGCGGCTGCAAAGCGAGTGATGGTAGCAAAGCAGTCAGGCTCGACGCTTGCAACGGGGAGTTGCGGCGCCATTTAGGCACAAACGTTTTCTGAGTCCGGTGCGAGCGAAAAACAGCGCTTCGGTTGATAAATCTGCGGCGATTTCAGATACTATTCGCCGCTTTTCCAAATTCGATCCGGAACCAAAAGGAAGCAACGGGCGCCAGACCTTTAGCAGATGAGCGCAGGTTTTCATTTGCGAATGAGCGAAGGCAACGAGCCGTTAGGTTAGGCAGCACTCCCGTCAGAGCCAGAAGGGCAACTCAAGGAATTTCCTTGCGTTGCATGACTCACACGCCGCGCCACAGTGCGTGAGTCCCGTATCGTGGGGTTGCGACGCAAGTCGCGCTTCAGGTCGATTAGGGCGGACCTGCTGGGGGACGAAGATGAATGGCCTTCACCTGACTGGCGATCTGTTCGACTGCAGCTGTCAAGCAGCGCTTTTAACGGATCTTGAAACACTCTCCAAGACTTGCCGCGATGCGACCAATGCGTCGAAGCTGACGATCGTTGATCAAGCGTGGCACCGATTTCCGGAATGGAACGGCGAGGCTGGTGGTATCACCGGAACGCTGCTGCTTGCAGAATCGCACCTGGCGATTCACACCTGGCCTGAACGGAACGGCGTCACGCTCGACGTTTATGTCTGCAACTTCACTGACGACAACACCGGCAGAGCCGAACAGTTGTTCGCAGCGCTGATGCTTGCCTTCAGGCCCAAGAGTCAGGTAGTCAATCGCATCACGCGCGGCGACCTAGCAGCGGGAACCGATCGCGACGTCGCCAGCGGTCGGGCGGAAAAAGGCGAGCTCGTTTTCGATTGGCTAAACGCGCATTCGGGTTACGGCACGACTGCAACCCGAACATTGGCGCGGATACAGTCGCCTTACCAAAAGGTCGAGGTCTACGACACGCAGCAATTCGGCAAACTCTTTCGGCTCGACGGCCGGATGATGACATCCGAAGCCGATGAATTTTTCTATCACGAGTGCATGACGCACCCAGCAGCGCTGGCACACCCGAATCCAGAATCGATTCTGGTTATTGGCGGCGGCGACGGCGGCTCTTCTGAAGAATTGCTGAAGCATCCGAGTGTCAAGCGCGTCGTGATAGCCGAACTTGATCCGGTCGTTATTGATATTTCGAAAAAATGGCTCGGTTCCATTCACAAGGGCGCGTTCGACGATCCGCGGCTTGAAGTGAAAATCGGCGATGGGTTTGAGTTTGTGAAGAACACCAACGAGCGCTTCGACATGATCGTGCTCGACCTCACCGACCCCGATACACCGGCGTTTCATTTGTACTCCGAGCAATTCTTTCGCATGTGCCAAAGAATTTTGCGCCCCGGAGGAATGTTGACGCTGCACCTCGGCTCGCCGGTTTATCAGGAGGAGACGGTTCGAAAGAACGCGACGAATCTGCGCAAGGTATTTCGCCATGTTGCGCCGATGTCGATCTTCGTGCCGCTGTACGGTTCGCTGTGGTGTCTCGCGGTCGCGAGCGATACGCTCGATCCACGGACCGTCGTTGCCGAGGTGATCGGGCAGCGCATCGCGGAACGTGAAATTGGCGGATTGCACTATTACCATCCGGCGTTACATTCAGCCCTGTTCGCGTTGCCGGTGTTTGTACAGGAGCAGGTGCAACCCAAAGCTTCAGTGCCCGAAGCGCCTCGAATCGCGCACCTGCAAGCCGCGTAAGTCGTCGCAATGAGCTGATGCGAGCGGCGCGTTTCTTTATCGACGCGCCGCTTGCACTTGGCGCGCAACATGAACTGCCGACGCATATCGCGCATCACGCGCTGCGTGTGCTGCGGCTGCGCCATGGGGATCCGATCACGCTGTTCAACGGCGGCGGCGGCGAATTCGCTGCGCGCCTGGAGATTACCGGCTCTCAAACGAGCGCTGACATTCGGTCATTTGACGCAGTCGAGCGCGAATCGCCTCTCTCGATAATTTTGATCCAAGCCTGGATTGCAAACGACAAGCTCGATTGGGTGGTCGAAAAGTCGGTCGAGCTGGGCGTGCAATCGATCGTGTTAACGCCAGCTGTACGCTCCGTAGTGCGGCTGGTAGACGATCGTTTGGCCAAGCGGCTTCAGCGGCTAACCGAGTTGATTGTTGCCGCCTGCGCGCAATGCGGCCGCAATCGCATTCCGCACATCGAGGCGAGTGCAAGTCTTGCTAACGCGTTGCAGTCGGGCCGAGCCGACGGCCGGAGTGGCGTACTGCTGCATCCGAATGCCGAATCACCACTCGCAGGGGCTGCCGCGGCCGATCATCGACTCGCAGTCGCAGCGGGCCCGGAAGGCGGGTTCGATGACGGTGAAATCGCGCTCGCCTTGCAGCTCGGATATCGCGCTTACCATCTTGGACCCCGAGTACTACGCACCGAGACCGCAGGCCTTGCCGCGCTGGCAGCGCTGCAGGCGGTTGCTGGCGACTATCGTTAAAGCAGTTCCGCCTGCCGCACAGAGTTGGCTTCGAGCACGGTCAATGCAGTCATATTGACGATGCGGCGCACGGTCGCAGCCGGAGTCAGAATGTTGGCCGGCTTAGCGACGCCGAGCAGTAGCGGGCCAATCGCAATGTTGTTGCCCGCCGTGGCCTTCAACAGGTTGTACGCGATGTTGGCCGCATCGAGCGTCGGGCACACCAGCAGATTGGCGTCTCCGGTCAGCGACGAGAATGGCATGATCGATTTGCGGATTGCATCATCCACCGCACCATCGGCGTGCATCTCACCATCGACTTCTAAATCGGGCGCGAGCTGGCGAACCAGTGCCAGCGCCTCCCGCATCTTTACGGCGGACGGCGCATCGCTCGAGCCGAAATTGGAATGCGAAACGAGCGCGGCGCGCGGTGCAATTCCAAGTCGCCGCAACTGCTCTGCGGCGAGCACGGTTATTTCGGCAACTTGTTGCGCCGTCGGATCCAAATTGACCATCGTATCGACCAGCGCCAACTGCCGTCCCGGCACCATCAGAATATTCATCGCCGCGTAGACGTTGGCGCCAGTGCGGCGACCCAGCACCTGATCGATATAAGTCAGATGCGGACCGTGCGTGCCGAATGTGCCGCACAGCATGCCGTCAGCCTCGCCTTTATGCATCATCATCGCGCCGATCAGCGTCAGTCGCCGGCGCATTTCGATCTTGGCGTACTGCTGGGTCACACCCCTGCGCGCCGCAAGCCGGTGATAGGTCTCCCAATAGTCGCGATACCGATTATCGAACTCGGGATTGACCAGATCGAAATCGACTTCCGGTCGCATGCGCAAACCAAAGCGCTCGAGTCGCTTGTTAATCACCGCGGGCCGCCCGATCAGAATTGGTTTCGCCAGTTTTTCGTCGATCACAACCTGTACCGCGCGCAACACTCGCTCTTCTTCACCTTCGGCAAACACGATGCGCGACTTGCCGCTGCCGGCGTGCGCATTCTTCGCGATCGCAAAGATCGGCTTCATGAACGTGCCGGAGTGGTAGACGAACTGCTGCAACTGATCGCGGTACGCCTGGATGTCGTCGATTGGCCGCGTTGCGACGCCGCTTGCCATTGCAGCTTGCGCCACCGCAGGCGCAATGCGCGTAATCAGCCGCGGATCGAACGGCTTCGGAATCAGATACTCAGGCCCGAAACTGACGTCGGCGACGCCGTAAGCGGAGGCCACGATATCGCTCTGCTCTTCGCGCGCGAGCCCCGCGAGTGCACGCACCGCGGCTGTTTCCATTGCAGTAGTAATGGTCGTCGCGCCGACGTCGAGTGCTCCGCGAAAAATAAACGGAAAGCACAACACGTTGTTGACCTGGTTGACGTAGTCCGAGCGCCCGGTAGCAATGATCGCGTCGCCGCGCACCGCCTTAACTTGCTCAGGCATGATCTCGGGGGTGGGGTTTGCGAGCGCGAGAATCAGCGGACGCGCCGCCATTGTCTTGACCATCTCTGGCTTCAGCACGCCAGCGGCCGACAGCCCCAGAAATACGTCCGCGCCCTCGATCACTTCACCTAACTTTCGTAGCCGTGTGGCTTGTGCGAACCGCGTCTTGTCGTCGTCCATCAAAGCCTTGCGGCCGTCGTAAACAACACCTTCGATGTCGGTGACCCAGATGTTTTCGCGCGGCAAACCCAGCTCAACCAGCAGCTGCAAGCATGCGAGCGCGGCGGCGCCAGCGCCGCTGGTCACGAGCTTGACCTTTTTGATGTCCTTGCCAACGACGCTCAGGCCATTCAGCACTGCAGCGCCGACGATGATCGCGGTGCCGTGCTGATCGTCGTGAAACACCGGGATCTTCATCCTGGCACGCAGCGTGCGCTCGATGTAGAAACATTCAGGTGCCTTGATGTCCTCTAGGTTGATGCCGCCGAACGTCGGCTCGAGCGCCGCGATAATCTCGATTAGCTTGTCAGGATCGAGCTCGTTGACTTCGATGTCGAACACATCGATCCCGGCGAACTTCTTGAACAAAACTGCCTTGCCTTCCATCACAGGCTTGGCAGCCAGCGGACCAATCGCGCCGAGCCCGAGCACCGCGGTACCGTTGGTGACGACACCGACGAGATTCGACCGCGCGGTGTAGCGCGACGCCGTCGCAGGATCGGCCTGAATCGCCTCGCACGCTGCAGCTACCCCCGGCGAATACGCCAGCGCGAGATCGCGCTGGTTGACCAGTTGCTTGGTGGGTGTGACAGAGATTTTTCCTGGCTGCGGCCTCTCGTGATACTCGAGAGCAGCACGCTTCAGATCAGCCTGATCTTCTGTGGGCATGACAAGAGAACTTAGACAACCACGGAAAAGGGAACCGCGATTATCCTCGCGCCGCTACCGCGACCGCGGTTCCGCCGGACCGCGCGATTAGACCGAGTGTTCGGCTACTGCAGGAATAGTCTGCGCTTCGCTGGTTGAGGCGCCACTGGGCGCGACTCCGGCCGGTTCGATTGACCCACCGAAATCGACGTTCACCGGCAGCAGCACTGGCTTCAACTCGGGGACGGGCGCTGGCGCTGCAGCAGCACGGACTGCGGCGGACAAAGCTGCCTCGACTTTTCCGCTCGCGGCCAACTGCAGCCGGGATCTCTCTCCCAACACCCGCGCGCCGTAGCCGCCATCATCCGGCATGTTGCCTGCACCGACGTACAGCTGCAGACCGCGCTCGACCGATCCGCCGCGCGAGATCAGCTCGTGCAGTATTGAGGCGCCAACTTTCATGTTGGCGATGGGATCGAGCGCTGCAACTTCGCCGCCATGCGGCTCGAAGCGCTGCGCATGGACACGCGTCATCACCTGCATTAAGCCCTGAGCGCCCATCGCACTTTCGGCGAAAGGATTCAGACTTGACTCAACGGCGACGACCGACAGGATCAACAACGGATCCAAATTCTTTTCCTTGCCAATTTGAAATGCCGTAGTAACGAGCATCCGCACCGCGCCGTCCGCGACCCGGTAGCGGCGCGCAAGGTATTGCACGACACGCTTTTGCTGCGGATCGCTGGTGGCCGCCCGGGCGCGCTCGTCCCGCGCGTCCTCGCCGCTCTCCGCCTCCGCCGGCGCTACGGCGATGGCTTCGGGTGCCGACAACCGCGCCTCGAGCAGCGTTCGCGCGTCCTCACTACCAAGGAGAACGCCCACAGACACCAACGCCGCGGAACCCACAACCATCACGAGTGCGCGAGTAGTCGACAGTGCGCCACGACTGATATCTGCTACGAACGTCGTCGTCACGACCAGTGCCGGCTTAATGAAAGCAACTTTGCGCAGCGCATAATTCGAAAAGTTAGCCAACTTTGGATCTCCTTCGGCCGAACGCGCGTTTGCTTCTCGGCGCGCACTTACGGGTTGCACACTAAACCGGATCGCTAAAAGGCTCTTTGCTACATGGCCTTGCCTGCTTCACCAGCTCGATCACACCGGCAGTCGCTCAGACTGCTCTGCGCCTTACCTTTCCAGCAACGCCGGGGCCTGCTTGCCGACAGATTCTTTCGGACCGCCTTAGTGACCCATGATGCAGCGCACGCGGGAGCCGCTATGGCTAAACGGCTGGCAGGATTTTAGGTGCCAAGGCCCCTCGGTCAAGCGGGTATTCGTTCTAAATAGCCGGGAATTTTCCGGGGTTGCTGCCGAGCGGTATCTCAACATTAGATGTTTCAAAAAAACAGTTCTAAATTCAAATACCTAGCCGCGCCGGGTGGCCCCTATGTTTGCGCTTACTTACCGTCTCGCCGCTCGTCGATTTCGAAGGCATCTGTATGAAATATGCCGACCTGCGGGACTTCATGGCGCAACTTGAACGGGCCGGCGAGTTGAAGCGGATTTCGGCGGCGGTTTCGCCGCGGCTCGAGATGACTGAAATCTGCGATCGCACGCTGCGCGCGGGCGGTCCGGCGCTTTTGTTCGAGCGGCCCACTGGCTCTGATATTCCCGTTCTCGGCAACTTGTTCGGCACCACGCGGCGGGTCGCCTTGGCGATGGGAGTTGACACCATTGCAGCGCTACGTGACGTGGGCGAATTGTTAGCTGCCCTCAAGGAGCCCGAGGCGCCAAAAGGGTTGCGCGATGCTCTGAGTAAAGTGGCGCAGCTAAAAAGCGCGCTATGGGACATGGCTCCCCGCGAAGTGCGAAACGCACCGTGTCAGACCGTGATCTGGGAGGACCAGGAAGTCGATCTGGGACGTCTACCGATCCAATTCTGCTGGCCGGGCGACGCCGCGCCCCTGATTACTTGGGGACTTGTTATTACCAAAGGGCCACATAAAATCCGTCAAAATCTTGGCATCTACCGCCAACAGGTCCTAACTCGCAATAAAGTCATCATGCGATGGTTGTCGCATCGCGGTGGCGCGCTTGACTTTCGTGACTTTGCACTGGTTGCCGGGGCGAAACCGTTTCCGATCGCGGTGGCCCTTGGCGCTGATCCGGCAACTACACTGGGCGCAGTCGCACCAGTGCCAGACAGTCTCTCGGAATACCAGTTCGCAGGGCTCCTGCGCGGAGGCAAGACAGAAATTGCGAAATGCGTCGGCAGCGAGCTAAGAGTTCCTGCGACTGCCGAGATCGTGCTCGAAGGCCACATTCAACCTGACTCCGATAGCGTTACTGGGTACGAAATGGCGCTTGAGGGTCCCTTCGGTGATCACACCGGCTACTACAACGAGTGTGAATGGTTTCCGGTTTTGACGATCGACCGCATAACGATGCGGCGCGACCCGATTTACCACTCGACCTACACCGGCAAGCCGCCAGACGAGCCGTCCGTTCTCGGTGTCAGCCTCAACGAAGTCTTTGTGCCCTTGCTACAGCGGACGTTTCCAGAAATCGCCGACTTTTATCTGCCGCCCGAAGGCTGCAGCTACCGGATGGCGATCGTGTCGATCCGCAAACAATACGCGGGGCACGCAAAAAGAATTATGTTTGCCGTCTGGAGTTTCTTGCGCCAGTTTATGTACACGAAATTTATCGTAGTCACCGACAGCGACATTGACGTTCGGGACTGGAAGGAAGTGATATGGGCTATTACAACGCGCGTCGATCCGGTTCGCGACACTTTGTTGATCGACAACACTCCAATCGACTATCTCGATTTCGCCTCTCCAGTGGCGGGGCTCGGCGGCAAAATGGGCATCGACGCGACCAATAAGTGGCCCGGAGAAACGCAGCGCCAGTGGGGCCGCACCATTTCGATGGACCGGGCCGTGCAGGCGCGCGTCGATGCAATGTGGGACGAGTTGGGAATTTGATATGGAACGTAAAGCTATTCGGCGCGGCGGAATCAAGTCTGCCGGTTACGATCGCAACAACCGCGTGCTCGAGATCGAATTCGACAACGGATCGATCATTCAGCACACGGCGGTTGGCGAAGAGATTGCGCGCCGGTTCATCGCCAGCTCGTCGCCGGCAAGCGTCTACAAGGATACGATCCAGGAGGAGTTCACAATCAAGCGCGTGAAGTAGCTACAAAAAGAAAAGCGTCGCGAGGCCGAGGAAGATGAACACTCCCAGGCTGTCAGTCGTAAACGTCAGCAGCACCGACGAGCCAAGCGCGGGATCGCGCCCGGCTCGCTCAAGTACCAGTGGCACGAACGTTCCGACCAGCGCCGCTACGAGCATGTTGAGCGTCATCGCCAGCAGCAGCGTCAGGCCTATGAGCCATCCGCGCGGGCTGTCTAGATAGATCCACCACGCCACCAACCCAGCGATGCTGCCCCACACGATGCCGTTGAGGCCGGCGATTACGAGCTCCTTCAAGATGAGCCGCCTCGCATTGCCTCCGGTCACCTGACCGAGCGCCAGCGAGCGAATCATCAAGGTCATCGTTTGGTTGCCCGAGTTGCCGGCAATCCCCATCACGATCGTCATCAGCGTCGCAAGCGCGACCACTTTCTCAATCGTCGTTTCGAACGCACCGATAACACGCGACGCGAAAAATGCTGTGCATAGGTTGACAGCAAGCCATGACCAGCGATTGCGGGCCGAATTCCACACTGACGCGAATAAATCTTCCTCTTCGCGCAATCCGGCTTGCGCCAATGCTGCGTCCTCGCCTTCCTCGCGGATAACG
>DATLMT010000407.1:0-4281 GCA_035537135.1 Burkholderiaceae bacterium
GTCGCTGTGGCCCACGAGCCACGGCGGATCACCCGCGGCATCCACACTTGCCGCCCGCAGAAATGCAGGCAACACGTCACGCGCCTGGGTGTGCATGAAATCGACGGGCCATTTTTCCGCAGCAGGGCGCGGTGTCGAGCGTCCATAGCCCGGCCGCGAATACACGAGTCCGCGAAAGCCGCCGGCATTGCACACCTCGCGTGGCCAGTCGCGCCACATCGCTACCGAGCCGAGGCCCTCGTGCAGGAAAACGAGGAGCGGCGCGGTGCGCTCGGGCGAGATCCACTCGTACTCGAGCGAAACCTCTCGCTTGTCCCCCGCGACACGTGCATGACGTGCGCTCACGCGATCATCCAAGCGCCGCTTCCTTTTCGCGTAGCTTGAAGCGCTGAATCTTTCCGGTCGCAGTCTTTGGTAGCTCGTCTACGAACTCGACAAAGCGCGGGTACTTGTGGGGTGCCAGCTTCTCCTTGACAAACGTTTTCAGCTCGTCTTCAAGTGCGCCGGAAGCAGTGTCCGCACGCTTAAGCACGACGAACGCCTTGGTCTTGGTGAGTCCATCTGCGTCGGCTTTGCCGATTACTGCTGCCTCCAGTACTGCGGAGTGTTGCATCAACACGGCTTCGACTTCGAACGGCGAAACATACTGGCCGCTGACGCGCAGCATGTCGTCGCTGCGGCCCGCATAGGTGAAGTATCCATCACGGCTGCGCACGTACTTGTCACCGCTCTTGGTCCACGGGCCAATGAACGTTCCGCGCGACTTTTCCCGGTTCGCCCAATACAGCAACGCTGCGCTCGGCCCTTTGACGTATAGATCGCCAATCGCGTCGTCGGCGACAAGCGCGCCGTGCTCGTCGCGCAGCTCGATGTCGTAGCCGGGCACCGCTGTACCGGTCGTCCCGTAGCGTACTGTTCCCGAGCGATTGGATAAAAAGATGTGCAGCATCTCTGTGGAACCGATGCCATCGAGAATCTCGCAACCGAAACGTGCGGTGAAGCGCTCGCCGATGTCTTTCGGCAGCGGTTCGCCGGCAGAGACGGCGACGCGCAGATTGAGGTCATCTTGCGCGGGCAGATTGGGCGCAGCGAGCATCGCCGCGTACAGCGTGGGCACGCCGTAGAAAATGGTTGGGCGCTGCTTGCTTGGTGGATCGGCAAGGCGGTTGAAGACGGCTTGCGGCGTTGGCCGCTCGGCCATAAGCACCACACTTGCGCCTACCGATAGCGGAAATGTCAGCGCATTGCCGAGTCCGTAAGCGAAAAAGAGCTTTGCCGCGGAAAATACGACGTCGTCTTCACGCACGCCGAGGATCGGCTTGCCGTAAAGCTCTGCTGTCCAGTACAGGTTTGCATGCGTGTGGACGGTGCCCTTGGGCTTGCCGGTCGAACCCGACGAATACAACCAGAAGCCGATGTCGTCGGCTGCCGTCGGGGCGGACGACTTCGCCAGCGCGTGCTGCGCCAGCAACGATGGAAATTGCGATGCCTCAACGACGTTCTTGATCTCGTGCGATGTTTCTTTCATCGCTTGACGCAGCACCGGTGCCAATGCGGTTGAGACAAACGCCGCCTGCGCGCGGCTGTGGATAAGCATGTAGGTGTAATCGGAGGGCGTCAGGAGCGTGTTCAGCGCCACGGGAACAACGCCCGCGTACAAGCATCCGAGGAATGCCACTGGCCAGTCGATCGTGTCGTGCATCAGCAGCACTACGCGTTCTTCACGCCGGATGTCGAGCGCGGTAAGCGCGGCGGCGAACCGCCGAACGCCGTCTGCGAGCGCGCCGTACGTGAGCGTGCGTTCATCGTCACGGTAGGCAACCTTGGCGGCGCGCGACACGTTTGCACCGAGCAGATGCTGCGCAAAATTGAACTGAGCGGAGGGCGGAAGCATGGCAGCACCTAAAAAGGCAGAATAGAGCGCAGACTTTCGCGCCGCAAGCACGATGCACGGGGCGATTCTGATGGAGGATAGCCAGCGCATGCCGCAACCCGTGGAATCGCTCGTCGATTATCAAACGCATCCAGACCGGTACGCGCATCTGAAACTCAGCGTCGAGGCCCCGATCGCTCGCATCGTCATCGACATCCAGGAAGACGGCGGCATCCGCCCCGGCTACACGCTGAAGCTCAATTCGTACGACCTCGGTGTCGACATCGAGCTCGCTGATGCTTTGCAGCGCATCCGCTTCGAGCACCCGGAAGTGCGTAGCGTGATCGTCACCAGCGGCAAGGATCGCATCTTCTGTTCCGGTGCCAACATCTTCATGCTCGGGCTGTCATCGCACGCGTGGAAAGTCAACTTCTGCAAGTTCACCAATGAAACCCGCAATGGCATCGAGGACGCGAGCCGAAACTCGGGACTGAAGTTCATTGCCGCTTGCAATGGCACCACCGCAGGTGGCGGGTACGAGTTGGCACTCGCGTGCGACGAAATATTTCTGGTCGACGATCGCTCGTCAGCCGTCAGCCTGCCCGAAGTGCCGCTGCTCGGCGTGCTGCCCGGCACCGGCGGGCTAACGCGGCTCACCGACAAACGCCGGGTGCGGCACGATCTGGCCGATATTTTTTGCACGACGACTGAAGGCGTACGCGGGGCCCGGGCGGTGCAGTGGCGGCTGGTGGATGCTGTTGCCAAGTCGCAGCAGTTTCAGGATGAAGTCACACGCCGCGCGCTGGATCTTGCCGCGCAAAGTGATCGGCCCGCGGAAACTGAAGGTGTGCATTTGCCGCCACTGAAGCGCACGATCGACGCGGTCGGTTATCGCTACGAGTTCGTCGAGGTGCAGCTTGATCGTGACGCCCGCCGCGCGACGATCACTGTCAGCGCGCCGCGCTCGACGCAACGGCATCAGGTCGAAAGTATCGTTGCACTAGGCGCCGCCTGGTGGCCACTGCAAATGGCGCGCGAGCTCGACGACGCGATCCTGATGCTGCGCACAAATCAGCTCGAGGTCGGCACATGGCTGCTCAAGACGGGTGGTGATGCCGACGCCGTGTTGGCGATCGACAAGGCGCTCGAAGAACATCGTCACCATTGGTTCGTCCGCGAAACGATCGGCATGCTTCGTCGGACGTTTGCGCGACTGGATGTTTCTTCGCGCACGCTGTTCGCATTGATCGAAGGCGGTTCATGTTTCGCCGGCACGCTGTTCGAGCTTGCGCTGGCAGCCGACCGCAGCTATATGGCCGCCGAAGAGGCGACGATCGCGCTGTCGCCGATGAACTTCGGTCCGTACGAGCGAGTCGATCACCTTTCGCGGATCGAAGCGCGTTTCTATCGCGATGCGAGCACGGTTGAGCGCGTACGCGCAGTGATCGGCGAGAAGCTCGCCGCCAACGATGCTCTCGACCTGGGGCTGACCACTACTGCACCCGACGAACTCGACTGGGCCGACGAAATTCGTCTTGCCCTCGAGGAGCGCGCCAGCCTGTCGCCCGACGCGCTGACGGGAATGGAAGCCAACTTGCGCTTCGGTGTCACTGAGACAATGGAATCTCGCGTCTTCGGTCGACTGTCGGCGTGGCAGAACTGGATCTTCACGCGCCCGAACGCGGTGGGCGACACCGGTGCGTTGAAGGTTTACGGTAGCGGGACCAAAGCGCGGTTCAATTGGGAAAGAGTATGAGCGGCACGATCCACGTCAATACGACTGACAGAATTCCAAATAACGTCGACCTTGCGGCTGATAAGTCGCTACAACGCGCCCTCGAGCATTGGCAGCCGCGCTTCATCGACTGGTGGCGCGAAACAGGGCCGGATGGCAGCCACGGATTCGACGTTTACTTGCGCACTGCGATCAGCGTCGAGCGCGACGGGTGGGCGAATTTCGGCTACGTGAAGATGCCCGACTATCGCTGGGGCATTTTTCTGAATCCAGTCCAATCCGGCGGCACGATCGGCTTCGGCGATCACAAGGGACAGCCCGTGTGGCAGGACGTCCCAGGTGAACACCGCGCCAATCTGCGCCGAATCATCGTCACGCAGGGCGATACCGAACCGGCGTCGGTTGAACAGCAGCGCCATCTCGGACTCACCGCGCCGTCGCTGTACGACTTGCGCAATCTGTTTCAGATCAACGTTGAAGAAGGCCGCCATCTGTGGGCGATGGTGTATCTGCTGCATCGCTACTTCGGCCGCGACGGGCGCGAAGAAGCCGAAGCGCTGCTCGAGCGCCGCTCGGGAGACGCCGACAACCCGCGCATCCTCGGGGCCTTTAACGAGGAGACGCCGGACTGGCTCGCGTTTTTTATGTTCACGCACTTCACCGATCGCGATGG
>DATLMT010000408.1:0-7903 GCA_035537135.1 Burkholderiaceae bacterium
GGATTCACCGCATAGCGCGGCTCTCGCGTCGGGCGGCCTTGGTCATCGATCAGGCATCCTTCAGCCACCTGCTCGCCCTTGTTGAAAGCGACGCGCGTCTTGCCTTGCGCCAGCATGCTGGTGGCGAAATCCAGAATCACCGGCTCGCGGCCCGCTAACGGGATGCCAGACGCAAATGGATTGGTGCCGAAGCGCGCATCGGCGCCGCCGTAGGGCGCGACGATGCTGCGCGTGATCACGTTGACGAAATGCAGCGAGACCAATCCCGCTTGCGCAGCTTGCTCCGCCCACGCGCCTATCCTTCCCAGATGATGCGAGTTGCCTAGCGCGACGATGCAGCTGCCGTGCTGCAGCGCGCGCTCGATACCGAGCTGCATCGCCTCACGGCCGATCACCTGGCCGAAGCCCGCTCCGCCGTCGAGCCGCAGCAGGGCGCCTGCATCGAGAACGGTCTGCACGTGCTGATTCGGCATCAGGCCGCCCTGCTGATACGCCTCCACGTAGCGCGGCAGCATGCCGATGCCGTGTGAGTCGTGGCCGGTCAGATTGGCTTCGATCAAATTGCCGGCGACCGCTTCGACCTCGGCCTCGTGGCTGCCAAAGCCTCGCACTACGAGGCGAATTGCCGTGTGCAGGCGGGAAAGATCGATCGTGTGCGATTCCAAGTAGATTTTCCGATTGAGCCTGGCGAGCCGCGATCGTAGACTGGATCGATCTACAAGGAGGAGACATGATCCAACGTCGCACGTTGATCCGGGCAATCGCCGCCGTGGTTGCCGTCGCTGCCGCACCAGCCATCGCGCAAGCGCCGGCGTCGAATTGGCCGAACAAGCCGATCCGATACATCGTTCCGTTTGCTCCGGGCGGCACGACCGACATCCTGGCGCGGGTGATCGGCGAAAGGCTTGGTGCTGCGCTCGGTCAGCCGATCGTCGTCGAAAACAAACCCGGTCAGGGCGGTTCGATCGGCGCCGCGGAGCTGGCGCGCGCCGCGCCCGACGGCTACACGATCGGCGGCGGCACGATCAGCTCGCATGCGATTAACGCCACGCTGTACGACAAGCTTTCGTACGACCCGATCACGAGCTTCGCGCCGATCACGTTGTATGCGACGCAGCCCAACGTGCTGCTGGTGCACCCGAGCGTGCCTGCGAAAAACGTGCGCGAGTTCATTGAGTTGTTGAAAGCAAACCCCGAAAAATATTCGTTTGGCTCGGCAGGCAACGGCACTTCGCAGCATATTTCGGGCGAACTGTTCAAGACAATGGCCGGCGTCAAGATGCAGCACGTTCCTTATCGTGGCAGCGGCCAGATGATGCCGGAGCTGTTGGGCGGTAATTTGCCGGTCGCGTTCGACAACATTGCAACAGCGGTTCAGCACGTGAATTCCGGAAAGTTGCGCGCACTCGCGGTGACCAGCACCACGCGCTCGGTCGTATCGCCCGACGTGCCGACAATGGCCGAATCAGGACTCGCCGGCTACGACATCAGCTCATGGCAGGCGGTGTTCGCCCCCGCCGGCACGCCGGCACCGATCATAGAGCGTCTGTACACCGAAATCGCCCGCATCCTGAAGACCCCCGATATTCAAAAACGGCTCAGCGACCTTGGGCTCAACGTCAGCGAGATGACGCCCGCGCAGCTGACGGCGCTGATCAAGGCCGACGTGCCGCGGCTTGGAAAGATCGTCAAGGAAAGCGGAGCGAAGGCGGATTAGGGCGCGGTCGGTGGCGGGGTCCGCGAGGTGCGCCTTGTCATTTCGGTTTGTTATCGGCCCAGGTTCGCAACGCTGCGAGAGCGCGGTCGACATGGCGGGTCGGATTTAGGTTGATGTAGTGATAGACGACTTTGCCGCTTGGGGCGATCACATAGGTAATGCGATTGGCATATTCGGGACGCGTCTTTAGCACCGCGTCGTAAGATTTGATCACTTTCAATGTCGGGTCGGCGGCAACCGGAAACCGGTTTTGACATGCCTGTGTCGAAAATTTGGCGAGCACGTCGATATCGTCGGCCGACACGCCGATGACTGAGGCGCCCAGCGCACTGAAGCGCGGGATCGCTTCGGCAAACTCGTGCGCTTCCGCCGAGCAACCGTCAGAAAATGCTGCTGGAAAGAAATACAGAACCACCGGGCCTTTCTTCAGTGATTCGGCCAACGAAAACTTGTAGATTGCGCCGCCGAGGGCCGCCGATACCGTGAAGTCAGGCGCATCCTCGCCGATGTCGAGCGCAGCGCTCGCGGGGGCATTTAGTGTGAAAGCGAAAATGGCGCAAGTCAGAAAGCGGTGCATGTGAACTTCCGTTTCGTAGCCGTCAGGGCGTCGCAGATTTTCGCGGGAGTCTTCTCTGCGCGCAAGGCAATCGTGTCGGTCACCGCCGTGGTTTTGCTCGCCGGATGCGGCACGCTGCCGGTTCGGCCTGAAGTTCCGGCGTCATCGGCCCGCCCGCCGTCCTCCGACAGTCCGCTTGCGCGGATTGCTGCCGCATCGAGTCCTGCACCGGAGTTGTCCGGCTTTCGGCTGATGCCGTTGGGTGTCTTTTCGCTTGACGCGCGCATCGAGCTTGCAAGCCGTGCGCGTCACACGCTCGATGTCCAGTACTACCACATTCACAACGACGCAACCGGACGCTTGTTGCTGCGTCACCTGCGCGATGCGGCAGCGCGTGGTGTCCGGGTGCGACTGCTGGTCGACGATTTATACACAGTAGGCGGCGATCAGCTGTTCTCCGGTCTGGCCGCGTTCGACAACGTCGAGGTGCGCCTCTTTAACCCGTTCTGTTGTGGCCGCAGCAGCATCCTGAATAAGTACGCCGCTTCACTGTCCGATTTCGGACGCCTGAATCACCGCATGCACAACAAGCTGTTCATCGCCGACGGCGCGATCGTCGTCGCGGGTGGACGCAACGTCGCCGACGAATATTTCATGCGCAGCATGGGCGCGAATTTTGTCGACATGGATGCCTTCGTTGTCGGCGCGGTTGTGCCGCAGCTCGCTTCGATTTTCGATATCTACTGGAACAGCCCGTACGTCTACCCGGTGCAGTCGATCATCGACGTCGGTCTCGATCGCGCACAGCTTCGCGCGCGCTTCAGCCAACTTGTCGATGACGGCGAGCAGATGATGTCGCTGGTGCTTCCGCCGATCGACGTATTGGGCTACGGCGCGATCAGCGACGACCTTGAATCCGGGCGCCTGGGCTTGATCTGGGCTCCTGCTTTTGCATTTGCGGATCCACCCGCCAAGGTGTCCGCCCGGACCGATGATCAAGCGCGCGAGATGAGTGTCGCGGTCGGTGTGATGGAGCGTGTGCTTGGCGCCGCCGACGAAGTCGTGATTTCGTCGCCATATTTGATCCCTGGGGCCAAGGGTTTGGCAGCGTTCGACGGTTTGACGAAGCGCAAAGTCAAAGTGACGATCCTGACCAACTCGCTAGCCGCTACCGACGAGCCCCTGGTGCACACCGGCTACGCACGCTATCGCGTGGCGATGCTGGCATCAGGAGTCGATCTGTATGAATTGAGCCCGACGCGTACGCAACGCACCAGTCGCCTCGGGTTTCTTGGAACTTCTACGGGCAGGTTGCATGCGAAAACGGCGGTGATCGATCGCTCTTTGGTGTTCATCGGTTCGATGAATCTCGATCCGCGCTCTGCGACCAAGAACACGGAGCTCGGCATGATCGTTGAAAGCCCTGAGCTTGCGAAGGAAGTGCTGCGCGTGATTCATATCAGCAAGCTGCAAAGTGCCTACCGGGTGCGTCTGGGCTCCGATCAACGCAGCCTCGAATGGCTGTCAATGGATGACGAGAAGGAACTTATCCTGACGACCGAGCCCGATTCCACTTTCTTGCTGCGCCTGCGGAACTTTCTGCTGTCACCCTTCGTTCCGGAAGATCAGCTTTAGCCGGGCATCACTCGAGCTTGCCAATGCGCCTAACGGCCTCGGTCATTCGCTGCGCGTCAGTCTTCCAGTAATTCGCAAATTGCGGCGCGTCCATATATTCAATCGGGCTGCCGGCAGTCAAGATCGTTTGCTGCAGCGCTGGATCAGCTGCGAGCTTGCGCAGCGTCGCGCGCAGCTTTTCGATTACTGCATCAGGGGTTGCCGCAGGTGCGAACAATGCCGACCACTGCGCAAACTGCACGTTGTACCCACGCTCTTTGAGACTTGGCACACCCGGCAGAGTCGCCAGCGGAGCGTCACCCCAGTGGGCCAGCGCACGCAATCGCCCCGCGCGCACGTGCTGCGCGACGCTCGCAGGTCCACTCGAGATGGCGTCGACATGTCCGCCTAGCAAAGCGACGACGGCGGGCCCGGCACCAGCGTATGGAATGTGAATCATTCGAAAGTCCGCCGCGGACTTCAGCATCTCCATCGGCACGTGCATCGTTCCATAGTTGCCGGAACTGCCGTAGTTGTAAGCGGCCGGCTTGCGCTTCGCGTCGGCGACGAACTCTTCGAGCGTGCGCCACGGGGAATCCGCGCGTACGACCAGCACCGTCGGGTCGGCAGTGATGCGCGCGATCGGCTTGAACTGATCGAGCTGGAACAGCGGCTTGCGTTCCAGAATCTTGTCGGCCTCCGGGAGAATCGAGATCGACGACAAGCTCAACAGCAGCGTGTAGCCGTCGGCTGCCGCGCGTGCGGCGTGGCCGATTCCAACCGCACCACCGGCGCCGCTCTTGTTGTCGATGACGACCGGCTGCTTCAGCTCGCGCGACATTGCCTCGGCCAGCGGCCGCGCCACAGTGTCGGCGACACCGCCGGGCGGAAAAGGCACGACGAGCGTGATAGCTTTATCCGGATACTGCGCATGCACCGCAA
This sequence comes from Burkholderiaceae bacterium, assembly GCA_035537135.1. Classification (GTDB taxonomy): domain Bacteria; phylum Pseudomonadota; class Gammaproteobacteria; order Burkholderiales; family Burkholderiaceae_F; genus JACCZX01. Next base: position 4,830 of record DATLMT010000408.1, read on the forward strand.
GCGAAGCCAGCGAGCACACCAAAAAGACAAGACACAGTTGCAACGAACGGCGCATAAAGTCTCCTACGCGATTTTTCCAATGCTAGCGCCGGTTTTGCAACCGTTGACGATCCGGGTTTCTGAAACGGAAACGGTTTCTGCATTGTTGTGCCGGCCGCAAACGTTTCGCGCTTGCTACGTACTCGCGCATGGTGCCGGCGCAGGAATGAGGCATGGGTTTATGGCCTCAACGGCGCAGGGACTTGCCGAACGCGGTATTGCGACGCTGCGCTACCAGTTTCCTTACATGGAGCGCGGCTCGAAGCGTCCCGATGCGCCTCGCGTTGCGCACGCGGCGGTGCGCGCGGCGGTCGCGACGGCGTCAAGCGTGATGCCCGGTGTTGCGCTGTTCGCCGGCGGCAAATCGTTCGGAGGCCGCATGACATCGCAGGCGCACGCTGACTCGGCGCTCCCGCACCTTCGCGGACTGATATTCGTGGGCTTCCCGCTTCATGCTGCCAAGCAACCTTCGCAGCAACGCGCCGAGCACCTGTCACGAGTCAATTGCCCGATGCTGTTTTTGCAGGGCACACGCGATGAACTCGCGGAAGTTGAGCTGATTAGCACCGTCACTGGGCGCCTCGGCGCGCTGGCGACGCTGCAGCTGTTCAATGACGCCGATCATTCGTTCCACGTGCGCCGAAGCAGTGGAAGCACTGATCAGCAAGTGCTGGTCTCAATGTTCGATGCGATCGCTGCGTGGATTACGGGGCACTGACTTTGTTTCGCGTAGGGATTTGAGACGGACCCACGCAGGGGCGTGGTCGCTCGCGCCATCTTCGCCGCGAATTGTCTTGTCAACGCCGGCGTCGGCTATGCGACTCGATAACGACGGGCTGATCAGCAGGTGATCGAGGCGCATTCCGGCGTCGCGCTCCCAACGTCCCCGCTTGTAGTCCCAGAACGTGTACATCGGTAACTTAGGGTGCAAAAAACGAATTGCATCGGTCCATCCTTGCTCGATCAACCGCTTGAAACGCTCGCGGCTCGCCGGCTGCACCAGAGCATTGTTGTCCAGCGAGCGGGTCGGGTAAATGTCCGCGGGGGTTGGCACGACGTTGTAGTCGCCGGCAAGCACGACTGGCGCGCCGGTGCCGATCAGGCCGCGAGCATGTTCAATCAGCCGCTCGAGCCACGCCAGTTTGTAGTCAAACTTGGGTCCCGGCTGCGGATTGCCGTTCGGCGCATAGATGCACGCGACCAACACTCCGTTGATAGCAGCTTCGAGATAACGGCTTTGCGTATCCGCTGCGTCACCCGGCAACGCTCGGTGCGTCACTACGGGTGCAGCGTTGCGCGCGAGGATCGCCACACCGTTCCAAGTGCGTTGGCCGCACCAAGCGGCGCCATAACCCTCCGATTCGATCGCCGCAATCGGAAATTCGCGATCCGTTGCTTTCAGTTCTTGCAAACAAACGACGTCGGGTGTTGCAAATTTGAGCCATGCAATCAAATTCGATAGGCGTCGATTGACATTGTTGATGTTGAAGGTGGCGATCTTCATCGGTGTTGCGAAGACTACTTAGTGAAATGCCGGCGCTCGTCGGCCTGCGAGTAAGTACTGCCTCATCGCGCCATGCATTGACCTGACCTTTTGCGCCCGACAAGCGGTCGGTATTGCAGAGGTGTGTTGGCACTGTTCCTGATTGTAATTCCGGTGGTCGTATGTTCAGCTTGATCCCGCACAACCAAGGAGAGTTAACCGTGATATTCAAACCAAGCATGAGTGCTGAAATTCTGGATTGGATAACTCCGTCGCACGTTGAGGTCGTAAAAGTGGCGCCGTCTACGGAACAGCTCGACCGCATCCAACAGCGCGCGAAAGAGTTGCGAGAAGCGATGGGTCCTCGCTATCTGTGCCACGAAAAAAATCGTGTGCATCGCCTGGATGGACGCTCTTACCGGCCGCGCGCCGCGGTCAGCACGAACGTCAGGGAAATGAAACGCGCAGCGTGATTCGGTGTTTCTACGTAAATAAAGTCTAAAAGGCATCCGCGCAGCAGCAAGCCGCGTGGATGCCTTCCTCACTACCTCTCAATTGTTACGCGGCCGTTGGCGCAAGCCTTCCCGCTGCTTTCGCCGTGTGCGTTGCAATGGCGTCCATCAGCGGCGGTGACAGGCAGTCATACGGCTCGAGTCCTAAGTCCTCGAGCCGCGACCTGACCGCACTCATCTTGGCCGGGTCAAATCCCGATTCGATAATCGACGAAACGAATGCCGCAAATTCCGGCGGAGCCCACCCGCGATCGCGCGACAGCTCGGTGTGAATGAAGTCCAGGCCGAAAAATGGATGGTTCTTGTTTTCGATGCGCCCGAACATGTGCACGCCGCACTCTCTGCACGCGTGCCGCTTGATCGTCGCGCTCTCGTCGACAACTTTTAGCTTGTCCTGATTGGCCGTCACGCTGAGCTTGTCGCGCGACACCACCGCGACCTGCGAAAACACCGCCCCGCTTGGCTTCCAGCACTTCGTGCAGCCGCACACGTGGTTGTGCGCGACCTGCCCGCTGATCGCCACCGTCACTTTCTTGTCGGAGCAGTGGCACTGCAGGGTGCCGCCCGCGAAATCAGGTGCGGCGGATTTGAGACCTGAATCGACATCTGGATGAATGGAGAAAGCTTTGGCCATTTCAATTCCTCCCGTCGGTGAAATGCAGAGCAGCGCGTGCTCCCCGTCTAGGCACCCGCTACTTTGCCGCGAAGCAGTAAAACAACGCGTCTCCTCCCGTGCCGCGCAGGCCCTCCTGGTTGCAGCCCCTCGACGGGTGCGAAGAATTCCATGAGGTCGCCCATGGGTGATCTATCGGTCCCGCGCGATCGTGATGACCCACCATGGCCGAACCGTCGGTCCCGCCTTTGGTCCAGTTGCCGCACGTCATGTCGCCGAACGTTCCGGGAAACGCTGTGCCGTCCGGTCGAGACCCCGTCAGGATGTCGTGCTTGTTGGGCTTCATTGAGCGATCGTTAACTGGCTGGCCTTTTTCGTCGAGCGCCGTTTCCTTGGTGACGTTGTTCTTGGCGGAGTGCAGGTCATC
>DATLMT010000409.1:0-6972 GCA_035537135.1 Burkholderiaceae bacterium
GCGCGGCGGCAACGATCAGACCCCGATCATCATGCTGACTGCAAAGGGCGAAGACGTCGACCGCATCGTGGGGCTCGAAATGGGTGCCGACGACTACCTTCCGAAGCCATTTAACCCGCGCGAGCTGCTGGCGCGGATCACTGCCGTGCTGCGCCGGCGCGGTCCGGACGATGCGCCGGGCGCGCCGGCTGGGGAGAGCAAACCGGTCAGCTTCGGCAAATTTGCGCTCGACCTCTCGACCCGCACGTTGACGAAGGACGGCGAGCCGGTCGACCTGACCACCGGCGAGTTTGCGGTGCTAAAGACTTTCGCGCGCTACCCGCGCGTGCCCCTGTCGCGCGAGAAATTGATGGAGATGGCGCGCGGCCGCGAGTACGAAGCGTTCGACCGAAGCCTCGATGTGCAGATTTCCCGCTTGCGTAAGCTAATAGAGCCCGATCCCGCGAAGCCGCGCTATATACAGACCGTGTGGGGACTCGGCTACGTTTTCATTCCAGATCCCGAAGCCGAGTAGCGCCTGATGCGGTCGCCATCGCTGTTCTGGCGCACGCTGCTGCTGGTGCTGCTGCTGATCGTTGCCAGCCTGACCGCGTGGCTGCAAAGTTATCGGGTGCTCGAACGCGGGCCGCGAGCGCAGACGATCGCACAGCAAGTCGTCTCGGTCGTCAACATCACGCGTGCGGCGCTGGTATACGCCGACCCGTTCGTGCGCAGCGATCTGCTGGCCGAGCTCGCTGCCAACGAAGGGGTGCGAATCTATCCGGTCGAGCCTGACGACAAGGTCAGTCCGCTTCCTGATAGTCCGCTGATCAAGCTGATGGAGCAGGCGATTGTCGGCAAGCTGGGCGCGGAAACGCGACTAGCGTCCGAAGTCAACGGAATTTCCGGGTTGTGGATCAGCCTGTCGATTTCGGACGACGACTACTGGGTCTACATCACGCGCGATCCCATCGCACGGACTTACGGCACGCAGTGGATCGGCTGGGCAGCAGTCGCGTTGCTGTTGTCGATCATTGGAGCGATCCTGATCACACGCGTCATTAATCGGCCGCTGGCGCAGCTGTCACGTGCAACTGCAGAGCTTGGAAGCGGTAGGAATCCTGCCCCACTGCCCGAAACCGGCCCGGGGGAGATTCGCGCCGTCAATGAAAGCTTTAACCGCATGGTGGCGGATCTCGGCAAACTCGACGCCGATCGCGCGCTGCTGCTGGCCGGCATCTCGCACGACCTGCGTACGCCGCTGTCGCGATTGCGCCTCGAGCTGGAAATGGCACCCGTGCCGGAGACAAGCCGCGCCGCGATGGTGGGCGATATCGAGCAGATGGACGCAATCGTGCGGCAGTTTCTTGACTATGCGCGCAAGGCCCCGCAGGTCCCTGCTGCCGAAATCGATTTGAGCGCCGCAACGTTGGCCGCAGTTCAGCGCGCGCGCATCGACGCGGAGCCTCAATCATCGCTTGAGCTGCAGGTCGACTCCGGCGTGCGTGTGCGCGGCTTCGCGATCGAAATCGATCGTGCGCTCGATAACCTGCTGACCAACGCGGTGCGCTACGGCCGCGATACCGACACGGGCCGATTGCACGTGGTGGTTTCGCTCAGTGCGAGTGCAGACAGCGCGACGGTTGCGGTCGCAGACCAGGGGTCGGGGGTGTCGGCCGAGCAAATCGAGCGACTGCTGCGTCCGTTCGAACGCGGCGAGACCGCACGCTCGGGCAGCACGGGTGCCGGACTGGGATTGCCAATCGTCGAGCGCATTGCGCGCATGCACGCCGGCTCGCTGCGCTTGCTGCCCAACACCCCGCGCGGGTTGCGCGCTGAGATGACGCTTGCTCGCTAGGAGCTTGCAGCGCGGCCGCCGCTGATCAGCAACGCCACCGCCATCGCCGCGATCCCTTCACCGCGCCCGGTGAATCCCAGCTTCTCGCTCGTCTTCCCCTTCACGCTGACAGCGCTTGCAGCCATGTCGCACGAGGCGGCAATCGTCTGGCACATCGCAGAAACGTGGGGAGCGATTCTGGGTTGCTCGGCGATTACAGTGGCGTCGATATTCTCGATCTGCCAGCCGGCTTCGCGCACGCGCTGAGCCGCCTGTTGCAGCAACAGGCGACTGTCGGCGTTCTTGTACGCAGCATCGCTGTCCGGAAAGAGTTGTCCGATATCGCCCATACCAGCGGCGCCAAGGATCGCGTCGGTAATGGCGTGCAGCAACACATCGGCATCCGAATGGCCGAGCAATCCGCGCGCACTCGCGATCTCGACACCTCCGAGTATCAGCGCGCGGCCCGGCACCAGCGCGTGCACGTCGAATCCCTGGCCCACGCGAATCTTCATGTGCGCTCTCTCTCCGAAAGAATTGAGCGCGCAAGGGCCAGATCCTGCGCCGTAGTCACTTTGATGTTTGTAGTCGACCCAGGCACCAGGCGCGGAAAAGTTCCACAGCGTTCAATCGCGCTCGAATCATCGGTAATGCCATCAAGCGAGTTCGCACTTAATGCAGCGCGCAGCGAGCCGAAGCGAAACATCTGCGGCGTCTGTGCGCACCACAACGACTCGCGCTGAAGCGTAGCGATGATGCGCCCATCGTCGGCGCGCTTTAACGTATCCGTCATCGGTATTGCAAGCAAACCGCCGCGTTCATCGTCGCCAACTTCGTCGATCAATCGCATCAGTTCCAATTTCTCAAGGCACGGCCGGGCCGCATCGTGCACCAGCACGCGATCGTCATCGTTGAAACGCGGAGCGAGCTCGGCCAGCGCGTTCAGTACGCTCCGCGCACGCGTGGCCCCGCCCACCGGCACGAACTCGACACGCGCATCAGGCCGAATCGATCGCCACTGATCGTCCGCTGGCGCAACCACGACAAATACGCGCTCGACGCGCACATCAACGAGCATTGCGCAGATCGAATGTTCGAGCATCGTGCGCTTACCCAGGCGCGCATACTGCTTCGGAGCGTTCAGCCCCAGCCGGGACCCCACGCCTGCGGCCGGAATCAGCGCTATGTATCGAAAACGTTTTTGCACAAAGAGCCGCTTGTGAACCGCTTCGTATAATAACGACCCACTTCGGCAGCACGGCTGCCGTATTTTTTTTGCGCATTTACTTGGAGCAACAAGAAGTCTCCACACTCGCGCCCGAGTTCGCATCAACGGGCACATCTTCGTGGACCCTGCCGTCTGCGGGGACTCGCTTTGCCCTGCCTCGCCCACCCGGTTCGGGCGACGCCTGGTTGCTGACGCAGTTCGCCGCGAGGGCTCGTCACGAGCAGCGGCTCGTCGTTGCCATCTCCGCGGACGCGCTCGATGCGCAGCGCCTGGTCGACGAGATCCGCTACTTTGATCCTTCACTCGCAGTGCGCCCACTGCCCGATTGGGAGACCCTGCCCTACGACACGCTGTCGCCGCATCAGGATCTCGTATCCGAGCGGCTGGAGACGCTGTACCGGTTAAGCCAGCCGCATTCCGAGATTGACGTGCTGGTGGTTTCCGCGACTAGTGCGCTCTATCGGCTGTCGCCTGCGCAGTACGTAGCGGGGCACACGTTCTTCTTCAAGCAGGGTCAGACGATCGACGCCGAGCCGCTGCGCGCGCAGTTGGTGTTTGCGGGGTATCAGCACATGTCACAGGTGGTCGCGCCCGGCGAGTTCGCGATCCGCGGTGGGTTGATCGATCTGTTTCCGATGGGCTCGGCGCTGCCGTATCGGCTCGACCTGTTCGGCGACCAGCTCGATACGATTCGCGCATTCGATCCGGACACGCAGCGCGGGCTCTACCCGGTTGCTGAAGTGCGCCTGCTGCCGGGTCGCGAATTTCCGATCGATGAAGCAGCGCGCCAGGCGTTTCGCCGCCGCTGGCGCGAGCGCATCGAAGGCGACCCTAGCCGCTCGAGCGTGTACAAGGACATCGGTACCGGCATCGCGTCGGCCGGAATCGAGTATTACCTTCCGCTGTTTTTTGACCACACCGCAACATTGTTCGACTATTTACCGTCGACCAGTGTGCTGGCGCTGCACGGCCCGATTGAAGCCGCGATGGCGCGCTTCTGGAATGAGACCAGCGAGCGCTATCGGTTTCTGTCGCGCGACGCGACGCGGCCGATCATGCCGCCCGCCGATCTGTTCCTTAACGCCGAAGACTTCTTCTCGCGCGCAAAAGATTACGGGCGCATCTCGCTGACGGAAGTTGCGACCGGCGGAAACGAGGATTTCCAAGCACTGCCGCTGCTCGCAGTCGAGCGGCGTGCCGAGGATCCGATCAGCCGGCTACGCGCGTTCGTCGACGAATTTGGAGGCGCCGAGCACGGCCGCGTGCTGATCGTGGCTGACTCCGCCGGTCGGCGCGAAACGATCTCGCAGATGCTGACCGAGTACCGATTGCCGTTCGCCGACAACTCGGATTTCAACGCATTCATTGCATCCGATGCGGCGATTGGCCTCGGGGTAGCGCCGTTGCACGAGGGCTTCGCGTTGCGCGACCTGCGCATCGCCGTGGTGACCGAGACCGAGCTTTACGCGGCAAGCCCGCGCCGCCTGCGCGGACGGCAGCGAGAGCGCGCGTCGAACGTCGAAGCGATGATCCGCGACCTCGCGGAACTGAGGATCGGTGATCCGGTGGTACACGTAGAACACGGTATCGGTCGCTATCTCGGATTGCAGAGCATGGACATGGGCGATGGTCCTACCGAGTTCTTGCATCTCGAGTATGCGAACGAAACGACGCTGTACGTCCCGGTCGCACAGTTGCATCTGATCGGACGTTATTCAGGCGCCGATCCGGACGCTGCGCCTCTGCATCAGCTCGGCAGCGGCGACTGGGATCGCGCGCGCCGCAAGGCAGCGAAGCAGGTGCGCGACACCGCCGCGGAGTTGCTGAATTTGTACGCGCTTAGATCGGCGCGCAAGGGCTACGCATTTAACTTTAAACAGCACGACGTCGATGCGTTCGCTGAAGGCTTTCCGTTCGACGAGACGGCCGATCAGCGGGCTGCGATCGAGGCTGTACTGAAGGACATGAGCGCGGGCTTTCCGATGGACCGCCTGGTGTGCGGCGACGTCGGTTTCGGCAAGACCGAGGTTGCCTTGCGTGCCGCGTTCGCCGCCGTTGCAGACGGCAAGCAAGTCGCCGTGCTGTGCCCGACAACACTGCTCGCGGAACAGCACATGCAGACCTTTCGCGATCGCTTCGCCGACTGGCCGGTGCAAATCGCCGAGTTGTCGCGCTTTCGCTCAAGCAAGGAGATCGCACAGTCGGTGGCGGGCATCAACGCCGGCACGATCGACATCGTGATCGGCACGCATCGACTGCTGACTGAAGCGATCAACTTCGAGCGGCTGGGGCTTGTGATCATCGACGAAGAGCATCGCTTCGGCGTGCGGCAAAAGGAGCAGCTCAAAGCACTGCGAGCGGAAGTCGATGTGCTGACGCTGACCGCTACGCCGATCCCGCGGACGCTGGCGATGTCGCTCGAAGGCATTCGCGAGTTTTCGGTGATCGCGACCGCTCCGCAGCGGCGGCTGGCGATCAAGACTTTCGTGCGGAAGGAAAGCCCGTCACTGATCCGCGAGGCTGTGCTGCGCGAGCTAAAGCGCGGGGGGCAGGTCTATTTTCTGCACAATGAGGTCGAGACAATCGACAACCGACGCGCGCGACTCGCTGAGCTGCTGCCCGAGGCGCGCATCGAGATTGCGCATGGGCAAATGCCTGAGCGCGATCTGGAGCGCGCGATGCGCGACTTTTATCAGCAGCGCTTTAACCTGCTGCTGTGCACGACGATCATCGAGACCGGCATTGACGTGCCGACGGCGAACACAATTATCATCCATCGAGCCGACAAGTTCGGGTTGGCGCAGCTACACCAGCTTCGCGGCAGGGTTGGCCGCTCGCACCACCAAGCGTATGCGTATTTGATGGTGCCGGACGCGGGCGGGTTGACCAAGAACGCGGAAAAGCGGCTCGAAGCAATCCAGAATCTCGAAGAGCTTGGCAGCGGCTTCTATCTGGCGATGCACGATCTGGAAATCCGCGGCGCCGGCGAAGTGCTGGGTGAAAGCCAGAGCGGCAACATGCAGGAAGTCGGATTCGATCTGTATACGCAGATGCTGAACGCCGCAGTGCGTGCATTGCGATCGGGCCGCGAGCCCGATCTGCTCGCGCCGCTGCGCGTTGTCACGGAGATCAACCTGCACGTGCCTGCGCTGCTGCCCACCGACTACGTCAGCGATGTCCACCAGCGGCTGTCGATGTATAAGAAACTTGCATCGGCTGACACTGAAGACGAGTTGATCGAGCGGCAGGAAGAGCTGGTCGATCGCTACGGCAAGCTACCCGAAGCCGCCAAGGCGCTCATAGAAACGCATCGGCTGCGGCTAACCGCCGAGAAGCTCGGCGTGAAAAAGATAGACGCGTCAGCCGACGTGATCGTGATTCAGTTCGTGCCTGATCCGCCGTTCGATACCGCCAAGCTCATTCAACTGATGCAGCGCTCGAAGACGATGCGCCTCGCGGGCCCCGAGCGGCTGCGCATCGAAGAGAAGACCGTCAATCTAGACGCACGGCTGCTGCGGCTGCGTGATGTGCTCAGGGCGATCGGCCGATGAGCCGCAATGATTCGTGACTCATTTGGCCGCAGCTGTCGGCTGATAACCCTCTACACCCATCTGCCACAGGAAAAACGTAAAGACATCCGCGCGCTCCTGCAGTTGCTGCGTCTTTGTGCTGCCGATGCCGTGGCCGGCGTCAAAGTCGAGCCGCAGCAGCACCGGGCTGACGCTGGTCAACCCGGATTGCGCTGCCGCCAGTCGCGCCGCAGTTTTCGTGCTATGCCAGACCTCGACGCGCGGATCGTGAACGCCGTGCGTGAGTAACACTGCGGGATACTTTTTGCCGTCGACGATCTGGTGATAGGTGCTCATCGCGAGTAAAGCACGGAAGCCTGCCTCGTTGGTGCGCGTGCCGAACTCGGGGATGTTGGGAA
>DATLMT010000410.1:0-4281 GCA_035537135.1 Burkholderiaceae bacterium
CGTCATGCGTCAGCATGATGATATCGGTTTGGTTCTCGCCTTCTGATGGTTCGCGCTGAAACAATGCGTCGATTGAGATTTGGCCGTCGGCCAAGTTGCGGGTGATGTCTGCCAGCACGCCCGGCTGGTCGGCAACGCGCATCCGAAAGTAATACGACGTCACCGTGTCTTCGACATTGAGCCACGGCAGGGCCTCGACGCCCTCCGGCTGAAATGCCAGATGCGGCACATGGTTCTCGGGATCGGCCGTGTGCAATCGCGTGACGTCGACCAGATCGGCGATGACGGCAGATGCAGTCGGTTCCGCCCCGGCGCCCTGCCCGTAGTAAAGCGTAGTGCCGACGGCATCACCCTTGATCAGAACGGCGTTCATCGCGCCTTCCACGTTCGCGATCAGCCTTGGCAGGGGTACCAGCGTCGGATGAACCCGCAACTCGATCCCGGCCGCAGTGCGCTTCGTGATAGCGAGCAGCTTGATGCGGTACCCCAGCTGCTCTGCGTACTTGATGTCTTCCTTTGCGAGCTTGGAGATACCTTCGGTGTACACGGCGTCAATGTTGATCGGCACGCCGAAGGCGATCGACGAGAGTATGGCCAGCTTATGCGCTGCATCGGTACCTTCGATATCGAAGGTCGGGTCGGCTTCGGCGTAGCCGAGTCGCTGCGCCTCATTCAGAGCGGTATCGAACGAAATGCCGCGCGCGCGCATTTCGGACAGGATGAAATTGCTGGTGCCGTTGATGATGCCGGCGATCCATTCAATACGGTTCGCGGTCAACCCTTCGCGCAGCGCCTTGATGATCGGGATGCCCCCTGCTACCGCAGCCTCAAACGCGAGCATGACGCCATGAGTACGCGCCGCGTCGAAAAGCTCGTTGCCGTGCCGCGCAAGCAGAGCCTTATTGGCGGTGACGACATGCTTGCCGCGCTTGATTGATTCGAGCGCGAGCTGGTACGCCGGCTCATAACCTCCCATCAACTCGACGACGATGTCGATGTCCGGATTGCGAATCACGTCGTCAAAGGTCGAAGACACTGGAATTTGCGACCCGACGATCTTGCGAGCCTTTCCGACATCGCGCACCGCGACCGCCCCGACTTCTATGCCACGCCCCGCACGCCGCGCGATCTCGTGCTGATTGCGCTGCAGTACTTCATAGGTGCCGCGGCCGACTACTCCGAGGCCAAGCAGACCAATGCGAATCGGCTTCACTAGGCAAGCAGCCGGACGCGCGACGGCCGGCATCGCCGGGTCACGCAGCGGCCTTTCGAGGCGTAGCTCCTCGTAGCATGTCCTTGATTCCGCGTACTGCCTGCCGAATGCGGTGCTCATTTTCGATCAACGCAAAGCGCACATGGTTGTCGCCGTATTCGCCGAACCCAACGCCAGGCGAAATTGCGACCTTCGCATCGGCCAGCACTTTCTTCGCGAACTCCAGCGACCCCATCGCCTGATACGGCGGCGGAATCTCCGCCCAGACATACATTGACGCCTTTGGTACATCGACCATCCACCCCGCTTCGTGGAGTCCGCGCACCAAGACGTCGCGGCGCCGCTGATACTCGAGGCGAATTTCCTGCACGCATTCCTGCGGACCTTCTAGCGCAGCAATCGAAGCCACCTGAATCGGAGTGAACGTTCCATAGTCGTGATAGCTCTTGATGCGCCCGAGAGCCGACACTAGATCCTTGTTGCCGACCATGAAGCCAATGCGCCAGCCGGCCATGTTGTAGCTTTTGCTCATCGTAAAAAATTCGACCGCGACCTCGCGCGCACCCGCGGCCTGCATGATCGATGGCGAGCGATGGTTCGGATATGTGTCGTCGAACGTGATGTCGGCATACGCAAGATCGTGCACGACATAGATGCCATATTGCCGAGCGAGCAGGATCACACGTTCGAAAAAATCGAGCTCGACACACTGCGCAGTCGGGTTGCTCGGAAAGCCGAGAATCATCATTCGCGGCTTCGGCAAGGACTCCCGAATCGCGCGCTCGAGCTCCGCAAAGAAGTCCACGCGGCCGTCCATCCGAACCGAGCGGATATCGGCGCCGGCGATGATCGCCCCATATATGTGAATCGGATAGCTGGGGTTCGGCACCAGCACCGTGTCGCCGCGGTCAAGTGTGGCGAGCATCAAATGCGCGAGGCCCTCTTTGGAGCCGATAGTGACAATCGCTTCAGAATCCGGGTCTAAATCAACCGCATATCGTTGCTGATACCAGGTCGCGATTGCGCGCCGCAGCCGAGGAATGCCGCGCGATACCGAATAACCGTGCGTATCCTGCCGTTGAACCGCTTCGATCAGCTTGTCGACGATGTGGCGTGGCGTCGGACCATCAGGGTTGCCCATGCTCATGTCGATAATGTCTTCGCCGCGCCGGCGCGCCGCCATCTTCAACTCACTAGTGATGTTGAAGACGTAGGGAGGAAGGCGCTTGATGCGCGAAAACTCAGCCATGACTAGAGATGAGCGATTTGACGCGTTTTACACGTCGAAGGTGCCACAGAGCGTGCCTATAATGTACTCGACCCGCCTGCATTTTGATTCGAGGTAGCGCGCGATTTGAAGCTGCACGCCGACACGCCCACCACTCAAAACACCGTAACTGCGTACGGTCCGGGCTTTGTTGAAATCAATCGGGTGCGCCACACAACACACGTGCTTGTGACCCCAGATCAGGTTGAGTTTTGGCCGGTCATAAGCTTCGAAACGCTTGATACCAGTACCTTCGAGCGGCTGCGCGATCTGCGTAGCGAGGTAGTTTTGCTCGGCACCGGCGCCCGCCAACGCTTTCCACATCCGCGGTTGACGCGTCCGTTATCCGATGCGCGCGTGGGGCTTGAAGTCATGGACACGCAGGCGGCCTGCCGCACCTACAACATTTTGGTGGCCGAGAGCCGCAAGGTTGCCGCTGCTTTGTTCGTCGAAAACTGAGGCTTAGATCCCGATGTCGGTAGCAATCGACGGCAAGGTTCCCGATTTCACCGCCGCGTCCACCGGCGGCGACTTCACGCTATCGGCGCAGCGCGGCAAGACAGTGGTGCTGTACTTTTATCCGAAGGACGATACGCCCGGCTGCACCACCGAAGGCTCTGACTTCGGCCGCGCAAACGCAAAGTTCACACACGCAAACGCCGTCGTAGCCGGTGTATCACGCGATAGCGTGAAGTCGCACGAAGGCTTTAAGGCAAAGATGAAATTTCCATTCGAGCTGATTTCGGACCCCGACGAGAAACTGTGTGAGTTGTTCGGCGTAATAAAGACGAAAAACATGTACGGCCGACAGGTACGGGGTGTTGAGCGAAGTACCTTCGTAATCGACGGCTCGGGGACCCTTCGCAAGGAATGGCGCGGCGTCAAGGTACCCAACCACGTCGATCAAGTTCTCGCCTTTGCGCAATCACTCGCATGATGTTTGCTCTTCGACGCTTTTCTGTGAATCGACCGACCCGCTGATGCCACTTCCAAAAGCCCCGACCAAGCCTGCCACCGTTCTGACTTCAATTGCACCAGATCCCGCGCGCGAATCACCGCGCGAATCACCGGTAGAGCGTGCGCATCAGTCGGTCGTGCCGCTGACGCCGATCGCGCGCACGCCTCAGGTGCCACACCCTTTCGCAGCGCGGCCGGGTCCGGCTGGACGGCTGGCCGTGGTCGAGTCAACACCGCAGCCGGGCAAAGTTCCGGCAAAGAAGCCGCGGTCGAGCGGCCCTTCGCGCCTGTTCGTACTCGATACCAACGTATTACTGCATGACCCGACGAGCTTGTTCCGGTTCGAAGAGCACGACGTGTTCTTGCCGATGATGACGCTCGAAGAACTCGACTCACACAAGAAAGGCATGTCGGAGGTCGCGCGCAGTGCACGCCAGGTTTCGCGCACCCTTGACTCGCTGGTAGCAGCGACCAAGACGCCGATTGAGGAAGGGATTCCGCTGTCCGCGCTCGGCAACAAGGACGCTGCGGGCCGGCTGATCTTTCAGACGCAGGCACTGGTGGGCACTTTGCCGGACAGCTTGCCTGCGGGCAAAGCGGATAACCAGATACTCGGCGTCGTACGCGGGTTAAAAGACCAGCAGTCCGCACGCGACGTGGTGCTCGTGTCGAAAGACATCAACATGCGCGTCAAAGCGCGCGTCCTCGGTTTGCAAGCAGAGGATTACACCAACGACAAGGTGCTGGAGGACACCGATCTCCTTTACACCGGTGTGATGCAGCTTCCTGCCAGCTTTTGGGACAAGAACGGCAAAGGCATGGAGTCGTGGCAGCACGGCGGCTT
>DATLMT010000411.1:0-3661 GCA_035537135.1 Burkholderiaceae bacterium
CATCTGCAGACGGTTGGCGCGGCTCTCGCGCATCACGGCCGTGAACTCCGGCGCGCGCATCGGATCGATTTGATAATCGACCGTCACCATCACCGGTCCCATTTGGTGTTCGACCGGAAATGCCGGCACTGGCTCTTTTAAAATCCGCGCCGGCGTGAGGTCCTGCGGCTCCGCCGGTATGGCGTGCATGCGTCCCGACAGCAGAAACAGCACGATTCCGGCCGTGGCCGCGGCAGCGAACGTCCACGGCACGTCGATCATGCTGGCCACCTGGCCCCACACCGCGGCACTTGCTGACGTGGCTGCCATCATCGTCATCATGTAGATCGACATCCCGCGCGCGCGCACCCAATCCGGCAGCGACAGCTGTGATGCCACCGTTAACGTGTTGACGACCGCGAGCCAGGTAGCGCCGGCCACTAGCATCGCCGGCACGGCTATCCACACGTTGGGTGCAAAGCCGACCGCGACCATTGCCGCCGCTTGCAGCAACGTGCCGTCATGCAGCAGCCGGTCGCGCGTAATCAGCACACGCAAGCGCGGCAGGAAAAATGCAGTGGCAATCGCGCCCAAACCGAGCGAGGCGAGCAGAAACGTATAGGTCCACGCGCCGCCGCCGGGCATGCGCTTCGCCACCAGCGGAAGCAGCGCCATCAGCGCTGTCGACTGCAGGAAGAAGATGGCTATACGCAGCAATATCGCGCGTAGTTGAAGCGATTGCGCGACATACTGAAATCCTACGCGCATCGCTCCAAAGAAACGTTCGCCGGGAAGCACGCTCGCTTTCGGAGCGAGTTGCCAGCGCATGATGACGAAGCCGGCCACCAGCGAGAGCACAGCGTTCAACAGAAACACATAGCCGGTGCCCAGGCTCGCGATCAACGTGCCCGCGACAATCGGCCCGATGATGCGCGACGTATTCATCGCGATGCCATTGAGCGCGATCGCGGTCGATAGCTCTGCGCGCGATACGAGCTCCGGCACACTCGCCGAATAAACTGGCCAGCGCATCGCAAGTCCGATGCCGTTGCCGAACGTCAGCGCCAGCAGCAGCGGGGCCGTCATTGCGTCGGCGGCTAGCACGACGCAAAGAATCAGCGCATTGGCGGCGACCCAGAACTGCGTGAACATGAACCAGCGCCGCCGATTCAAAATGTCAGCCAGCGCACCGCTCGGCAAGCCGAACAGCACCACCGGCAGCACCGACGCCGACTGCACCAGCGCGACCATCACTGGCGATGTGGTCAACGTTGTCATAAGCCACGCCGACGCGACCTCGTTCATCCACATGCAGATGTTCGCGGTCAGCCACGTGCCCCACAACAGCCGGAACACCGGCCGGCGCAGTGGCGCCCAGGGCGATTGCAGAGCTTCAGCTGGAATGACTTCGGGTTCGAGCGGTTGCACGCGCCGATTGTATTGACGTGGCGCTTCGCTGATTCAAAGCCCTTTCTTTAGAAAGTCAAAATCGGCGATTCAGCGGATTGCACGGCGCGCGATACACCGCCCGATGTCATTGCCGCCGGGATGAGCACGAACGCGGTGCAATCGACGGCGTGCTACCGCTCGCGCATGCTCGATCAGCCGGACACGATGCAGCGCCGTCCCTCCATGCTACGTCGCCGATTACTGGCTGAATTCGGCTTCCATGCGGCGCTGCACTTCTTCCTGCGACAGGTCTTCGATGTGCGTCGACAGCGTCCATTGATAGCCGTACGGATCTTTCAGCGTTCCCGAACGATCGCCATAAAACTGATCGGCGACAGGCCGCACCTCGGTAGCTCCGGCGGCGATTGCCTTGTTGAACGCCGCATCCACGTCGGGCACATAGATCATCAGAAACATCGGCGAGCCGCCCAACGTTGCGGGACTCTTGTTGCCCCATTGTTCGTTCTCTTCCGACAACATAATCATCGAATCCCCGATGCGAATCTCGGCGTGCGCGATCTTGCCGTCAGCCATGTCGAGTTGCATCACCTTTTCCGCACCGAACGCACGCCGATAGAACTCGATGGCCGCGGCGCAGTCACGCAGCGCCATGTAGGGAGTGACAGTGTGGTAGCCGGCCACCTGCGCTTTCACATCGTTTGTCATCGCGTTCCTCCTTACCGAGTGACTAATAGGTCATCGAGGCGGCATTCAGCAGCCCGAGCGCGATCGCGACCGCGCCTAGAAAAATTCCGCTCGATACCTGGCCTTCGCGCACATGGCGTCCTATCGCCGGCACCATCAGCCGTACCGCGGCGAACGCGATCAACTGCACCAAAAGCGCGACCGCCGACCACAGCAGCATATCGAGCAAGGACACGCTGTTGACCACCACACTCGCCAGTGGCAGCGCGAAACCGACGATGGCCCCGCCGAGGCTTGCAGCGGCTGCTCCGTTACCTTCGCGGATCAATTTTATTTCCGGATACGGCGTAATCAAGACGTAAAGCCCGAGACATAACGTCAGCAGCAGCAACGACACGCCGAAAAACGCAGCAAAGTACGGCAAACCGGCTAGCGTTTCAAACGCAGTGTTTCTCATGACGTCTCCTGACTGTCGCTTACGACCTTCACTCGAAATAGTGCGGCACGAACCGGCTGGTGTTGCGCGTGATCGACGACGCATCCTCGCGCACGCCGATGCCGGCGGGCTTGTCGCCGACGATCCACGAGCCGATCAGCGCAAAGTCGTTGTCAAACTTCGGCAGCGGTGCAATCGCCTGATACATGAAACCCTCGGCTCCGTAATCACCGTCGGTCATCTGCACCGCTTCACCGTCCACGATCGACACATTGGCGCCCTCGCGCGCGAGTTTCGGCTTCTTCACGTACTTCGAACCGAGGGGCGACGGATCGTAGTACGCGGGCAGCAAGTTGGGATGGTCAGGATAGAGCTCCCAAAGCACGGCCAGGATCGCCTTGTTCGACAGCAGCATCTTCCACGCCGGCTCGATCGTCTTCATCGTGCTCGCGAGCAAAGCCGGGCCGAATTCTTCGCGCACCAGCCACTCCCATGGATAAAGCTTGACCAGCACTTCGATCGGCAGATTGAACTCATCGACGAATTTCGAGCCGTTCCATCCGATGCGCTCCACCGGCAGCTCGAAGGTTTGCCATCCGGCCTGGATTGCGGTGTCGCGCAGGTACTCGATGTTGCCCCAGTCTTCCTGGCTGTCGGCGACAGCGGTGAAATGAAGGCGCGATGCAACTGAGCGCCTACGCAATTGTTGCCACGCTGCGATTAACTGTTCGTGTAGCGAGTTGAACTGGTCAGCGTTGGGCCGCACCGATTGAAGCCATTGCCATTGCGCAACACTTGCTTCGAGGCAGGCCGTAGGCGTATCTGCGTTGTATTCGAGCAATTTCGGCGGAGACGCGCCGTCGTACGACAAGTCCATGCGCCCGAACAGCGTGAAGCCTTCGGGCTGATCGGCGCGATACGCGTTCCAGCTTTGCTCGATCGCGGGCACCCATTCGCCCGGTATCGCAAACTCGTCGTAGCGCGCGCTGCCGACGACCTGCTGCGCCGCATTCAACGCCATCTGGTGCAGCTCCTCCGTGGCACTTTCGAGTCGCTCAATTTCAGCTTCCGAAAACACATAGCACCGAGATTCATCCCAGTACGTACCGTCAATCGAGTGGTAGTGAAAGCCGATGGATTCCATTTCGCCTT
>DATLMT010000412.1:0-4751 GCA_035537135.1 Burkholderiaceae bacterium
GAGGGAGCGAGCTGCTGCCCTCCCCCCTTCAGCAAGTGCACCGGAGCGTAGTCATACGGCAGCCCTTTAAAGCCAAGCGCGATCCGGACCCGATACGACGCCGAGCTGCGAAAGTAGTTGTACAACCTGATCATTGCTCGACTCGCTGGTGCGCGCGCAGTCTACGCGGCGCGATTGAACTCGGAAGCGCGCGAGATCGCTCGCGACAGCAGCGTCACGGGAATCACGCCTGCCGCAACGATCGTCAAGGCCGGCAGCGCTGCCTGGCCCAGCCGCTCATCGCTCGCCATTTGATAAGCAACGACGGCGAGCGTGTCGAAGTTAAACGGGCGCAGCACCAAAGTCGCGGGCAGCTCCTTCATCACGTCGACGAATACCAGCAGGCCCGCGGCGAGCACCGATGGTCTCAGGATCGGCAGATGGACCCGGATGAACGTATCAAAAGGCGTGCTGCCGAGACTGCGTGCGCTTGCGTCCATCGCGGGGGTGATGCGCGCCAGACCTGCTTCTATCGTTTGATAGGCCACGGCGAAGTAGCGGACCAGATAGCCGTAGAGCAACGCGACAATCGAACCGGTCAACAGCAGCCCGGTGCCGACCCCGAGCGCCGACCGCACGACTTCGTCGATCCGGTTATCGAGCGCTGCAAGCGGTACCAGGATGCCGACCGCAATAACGGCACCAGGCACCGCATAGCCGAGACTCATCAGGCGCACCGCACTGCGCACCAATGCTTTGGGCGCGCCGCGCGTCATCGAGCGCGCGGCGTACGCAAGAGACAAAACGACCACCAGAGCCAGCAGAGCAGCAGCGACGCCTATCGAAAGCGTATTGAAGAGCAACCGCGCGTAGCGCAGCCAGTCGACTGATTGCCACGCAGGGCCGAGCAGAAGCAGCAGCAACAGGACCGGTATCACGAATCCCAGCGCGACCGGCACCGCGCATAACGCGAACGCCGCGGCGCTGTGCCCGCCGCGCAATGGTGTGCGCGCGGCCGGACGCTGGCTGGCGGTCGGCGTGAAGAATCGCGCACGCCCACGCGCGCGGTGCTCGACGTATAGCAGCATCAACACCAGCACCAGCAACACTGCAGCGAGCTGGCTTGCGGCAAGCCGGTCGCCCAGTGCAAACCAAGCGCGATAAATCGACGTCGTAAATGTTTGCAGGCCGAAGTACGACGCCGCGCCGTAATCAGCGATGGTCTCCATTAACGCGAGCAGCGCACCGGCCGCGATCGCTGGGCGGGCGAGAGGCAAGTTGATACGCCACCAGGTTTGCCACCCCGTTTGCCCAAGGCTGCGTGCCGCGTCCATCATCGCTGCCGTGCGCGCCAAAAACGCGGTGCGCGCCAGCAGGTACACGTATGGATACAGCACCACGATGAACACGAACGCTGCACCTGGCAGCGATCGAATCTGGGGAAACCAGTAATCGCCGCGCTGCCATTGAAAAGTGTCACGCAGCGACTGCTGCAAAGGTCCGGCGTATTGCAGGTAATCGGTATACGCGTAGGCGACGATGTACGCCGGCATCGCCAGCGGTAGCAGCAACCCCCACTCGAAAACTTTGCGGCCGGTAAAGTCACAGGTGGCGACCACCCACGCTGTGGAAGCACCCACCGTAATCACGCCGATCGTCACCAGCAAGCCGAGCAGCGATGTCTCGATCAGTGACGAAGGGATGACCGTCGCTAGCAGATGGCGCAATATATCGGCCGACTCCGCAGCGTTCCAGAAACTCGCGAACACGCTGAGGACGGGTAGCGCGACGACCGCGCCGCAGACGATCGCCAGAGATAGCGCGCGGACCGTGCCTGGCTCGGCGCGCCACATAATCAGGGTAGGTCGAGTCAGGCCTTGGCTCACGCGAAAAGGCGTCTCCAAATGCGAATGAGAATTATTGCATCTCCCGTAGACTGGCTTTATGCAGAGTTCCGACCGTCCACTGCTGCTGATCGAACAACTGCGGGTCGTCTACCCCGGCAGCCCGGCGCCGATCATCGACGGCACTGCGCTGGCACTCGGTCGCGGCCAGATCGGCTGTGTGGTCGGCAGCTCGGGCTGCGGCAAGACCACATTGCTTCGCGCGATTGCGGGCTTCATCAGCGTCGAACGCGGCACGATCGAGATTGCTGGTGCAGTGGTGTCCGGTCCGCACTTCACTGCCGCGACCGAACACCGCGGCATCGGGTTGGTATTTCAGGACTACGCACTATTTCCGCACCTTCGTGTCGCCGATAACATCGGTTTCGGTTTACGCCATCTTGGCCCTGCCGAGCGCGCCGCGCGCGTGCGCGAGATGATCGACTTGGTCGGCCTTGCCGCGCACGCTGGCGCCTATCCGCACGAGTTATCTGGCGGCCAACAGCAGCGCGTAGCGCTTGCGCGCGCGCTCGCGCCGCGACCTGCGCTGCTACTGATGGATGAGCCTTTTTCGAGCCTCGATGTCGATCTGCGCGCCCGGCTCGGCGCCGAGGTGCGGGAGATTCTCAAAGCGAGCGGCACGACCGCGATGCTGGTGACGCACGACCAACAGGAGGCTTTCGCAATGGCCGATCACGTCGGCGTAATGCACGCTGGCCGCATCGAGCAGTGGGACCGGCCGTACGAGGTGTATCACCGACCGGCGACCCGCTATGTTGCGGACTTCATCGGCGAAGGCGTGTTTTTGCCTGCCAAGGTGCTGACGTCGATGAACGTCGAGATCGAGCTTGGAGAACTACGCGGAAAATGGCCGCTGAATTATGTGCCTCCCGTTGCGGACTTGAACGGAGGCTCTTACGTCGACGTGTTGTTGCGTCCGGACGATGTCGTGCACGACGACTCGAGCCCGCTGCAGGCCGAAGTAGTGCGCAAGACCTTTCGTGGCGGCGATTTTGTCTACACATTGCGGCTTGCCAGCGGACGTGATGTGCTGGCGCTCGTGCCTAGTCACCACGATCATGCTATCGGCGAGAGAATTGGAATCAGACTGGACGCTGAGCATGTGATTACATTTCCTGTCGAAGCCACATCCAAATCACAACCATAGACCAGTCATGTACGTTCCCTCACACTTTTTGGAGTCGCGTGTCGATGTCTTGCATGATCTGATTCGTGCACACCCGCTAGGCACTCTGGTCGTATTGAACTCGGACGGACTCGATGCCAATCACATTCCATTCGAAATCGACCCTGAGCCCGCCCCGTTCGGCACGCTGCGCGGGCACGTTGCTCGTGCCAATACCGTGTGGAAGGACTTTTCGCGGCAGGTTGATGCGCTCGCGGTCTTTCAGGGCCCGCACGCCTATATCTCTCCCGCCTGGTACGCAACCAAGCAGGAGCATGGCAAGGTGGTGCCCACCTGGAACTATGCAGTCGTGCACGCCAGCGGGCCGCTGCGCGCCATTGACGACCGCGCCTGGCTGCGCCGCTTTGTCGAGCAATTGACCGACCGCCACGAAAAGCCACGCATCGATCCGTGGAAAGTCACCGATGCGCCGGCAGATTTCATCGACACAATGACGCAAGCCATCGTTGGTATCGAAGTTCCGATTGCGCAATTAAGCGGCAAGTGGAAAGTAAGTCAGAACCGGCCGCAGAAAGACCGCGCGGGCGTAGCCGCCGGACTGATGCGGAACGAGAATGACGTGTCGACATCGATGGCGCAGCTGGTGACACAAAAAAAAGGCGATTGAGAATCGATCGCCTTTTTTTGCAAACCTTTACGCGCCAGCTACTCGCGCTCTTCGGTAACTTCAGAAGCGATGCCAAGCTCGTCGATAAGCTCAGCCCTGCGCTCGATCATTTGCGGGCCTAGTGATGCAGTATCGAGCTTCGCCTTCTTCACCTTAGGGAACATCTCGTCTTCTTCTTCCTCAACGTGATGCTCGATCAGCTCGCTCAATACCTTGACCTTTGCGTCGTAAAGGTCATCGTCGGGAGACATATCTGACAGCTGTGCGATCAAGTCCTTCGCACTTGCATGTTCAACAACAGCCTCGTCAATCAGCTCCTCTTCGTCCAAGATGTCGCGCGCGGCCGGGTAGAAAATTTCCTCTTCTATCTGCGCGTGAACGGTGAGCGCGGCGCAGATTGTCGCCGCAAGCGCCTCCTTCTCGTTATAACTCCCATCGTCTTCGACGAGCTTTTCGTATTCCTTGAACAGCTTCTCGACGTTCCGATGGTCTTCCTTCAGCAGCTCGATGGGGTCAATTTTCGATTGGCTCGGCATAATGGTCCTCGTCTCTTGAATTGGCAGCCGCAAACACCGGCAATACATGTGCCCGAGCTCGGCCGCATTTCACCCCCAAAAGAAAGAATCGACGCCGTTGCAGATATTGGCGCTTTCTTCGCGCCCAATTTGTCAATGATGGATGCTTGTCGAATACCACTGACAAGCCATGTCCCCAACTCCCACCTGGGCGGTTCACCGAGACGCGAAAACCGGCCGCCTGATGCGCAAGTACATTTCTAACGGCGAGGTCAAGTCGCCGCAAAAGACGGAGAAGCAGAAAAACAAACGGCCGTAGCGGCCGTTTTGTTTTGGCGGAGAGAGTGTCCGCCGAATTGGCGTCTACCCACATCCGAGAATGTCTAATTTCTCCGGGTCCCCACTCTGTATCCAGCGCTTCATCGTCTAGACCCGTCCGCCGAAGTCTTGGACAATCTGTGGGTACGGATGCGGTAAGGAGAAGGGTACAGATGGCAGAACGGACAAGGAACCGATTAAGCTCTCGCAAAGTGCAGACCGCTGTGGTACCTGGCTACTAC
>DATLMT010000413.1:0-5290 GCA_035537135.1 Burkholderiaceae bacterium
GGCCATCAACCGCAAAATATTCTGTTTGACGCCAAAGTCGTAAGCGACAACGTGAAAGCGATCTTGATCGCGCGTCACAAACCCAGGGGTGCCGTCTTCGCGTGCAAGACGCCAGCTTCCATCATTCCACTGGTAAGGGCGCTTGACGCTGACGACTTTCGCTAAATCCTGCCCCGCCATGCCAGCGTACGAGCCGGCGCGTTGCAACGCACGCTCGATCGCGGTTTCAGCTAATCCGCGGCCGGGTTCTGCGGCGACGATACAGCCCGCCTGGGCGCCGCTCTCGCGCAAGCGGCGCGTGAGCTTGCGGGTGTCGATGTCTGCGATGCCGACAATGCGCTGCTGCTTCAAATAACTCGACAAGTCGCTTTGCGCGCGAAAACTCGATGCCCGTACCGGTAAATCGCGAATCACGAGTCCGGCAGCGTGCACGCGCGTTGCCTCAACATCCTCGTCGTTGACACCGGTGTTGCCGATATGGGGGTACGTCAGCGTGACGATCTGGCCAGCGTATGAGGGGTCCGTCAATATCTCTTGATAACCGGTCATCGCGGTGTTGAAAACCACCTCGCCGAGCGCCTCGCCGGCGGCTCCGATTGATCGGCCTCGAAAAATCGTTCCGTCAGCCAACACCAGCGCCGCGACAGGACGCGAATCAACTACCACGGGGGGCAAACCGACTCCTCATTCCCGATAACCGCTGCAATTGCCGCGACGCGTGGGTGTATTTACTGAACCAGCGCGAAACGGCCGCGGATAAACTGTCGGATTGTATCTTCACGCGCCGCGAAGCGATGCGGCCTCCGCTGATAGAGACATGCTGCTGATCCCGTATCAGACGCGCTTTACGCCGAAATCGCTGCCGCTAATCACGCTGGCGCTGATTGTCGTCAACGCAATTGTTTACTTCGTCCTGCAGTCCGGCGACCGACAGGCTTATGCGCGCGCAGCCGATTACTACTTCTCATCGCAGCTGGCGCAGATCGAGTTGCCGAGATATGCGACGTATTTAGAGAAGCGCAACGATCGCGGAGCGCTGCAGGTCCTGCGGATGATTCGCTCGGGCGCCAGGCCTGAGCAATCCGTACGGCTGGTTCTGGCGCTGGAAAACGATCGCGAGTTCATGCGCGATCTGCGCGAAGGCGCAGTGGTGCCATCGACGGACCCGTCCTATGCGACATGGCGCGATCAACGCGGGCGGTTCGACGCGTTAATCGGCCGCGTGTTCACCGAGCGCTTTGCGCTGGAGCCTGATGCCACTGGCCCCGCGTGGGGTGCACTTCGCCTTTTTACCTATCAGTTTCTGCACGGCGACGCGGTGCACTGGCTCGGCAATATGATCGTATTGCTGCTGGCGGGACCCTTTGCCGAAGCAGCGCTCGGGCGCTTTCGGTTTTTGTTGGCGTTTATCGGCAGTGGCATCTTCGCAGGCGCCGTTCACATGCTAGTCAGCGATCAGGCCTTGGTCGGTGCCTCCGGATCAATCTCCGGAGCAATGGCGATGGTTGCCGTGTTGTACGGCACTCGTAAAGTGCCTGTTTTCTACTGGCTGTTCGTCTACTTCAACACGGCGCGCATTCCGGCGCTGCTGTTACTGCCGGTGTGGCTGGTGATCGAAGCGGTGCAATGGGCGCTGTCGCCGGAATCGCGCGTGTCTTACGCCGCTCACATGGGCGGCTTTGTTGCCGGCGCCGTTCTCGCTTGGCTGCTGCGACCGAGCGACAAAAAAGTGGATCGGATCTTGGATGAGCAGTTTGCCGACGAGCGACGCAGCGACCGCAAATCTACTTTATTGCAGGAGGCGCAGGCGGCGGCGGCGCGGCTCGATACCCGCAGGGCTGCGCGCGCGTACAGCGAGCTACTGCAAGACGATCCGACCAACGTGCAGCACGCGACTGCGTACTTCAACATGGCACTTCTTGGGCGCAATACGGAAACGCTGCTCGACGCGACGTTGCGAGTGTTATGGATCCGCGCTCGTGGAGCGCGCTCCGAACTGCGCCCGGTATACCTGCAGATGAGCCAGCCGCACGTGCTCGCTGCGCTGCCGGTCGATGAGCAATTGCGGCTCGCCCGACGGCTTGTAGCCACACGCGAAGACGCGGCGGCGCTGCGCGTGCTCGACGGCTTGGTGGCAAGCGAAACTTTGAAGAATTTGTACGGGCGGCAGATTGCCGATTGCCTGCTCGGCCTGTTCACAACCTACTCGCGCCACGGATTGCGGCAACCTGCCGAAGATGTCAAGCGGCGGCTGTCGACGCATTTCCCGTCCCCGGCCACATTGGGCGGGGTCGCGCCTGCCCGCGAGCCCCCGATGACGATTCGCGGCGCCACCGGTGCGCCACGCACACGCGGCGCGTTGTCGGGTCCGCCCTCGGACATGGAGCTCGACCTGGATACGCAGTTGCGGACGCGTTGGGGTCCCGAGTAGTTAGGTCGCACGCTCGAGCACTTGCAAGTAGCGCCCGGCTTCCGCGGCGATCGCATCCGACGGGTACCGTCTAAGCAGGTGCTGCAGGATGCGGCATGCTTCTTCGGGTTTTCCGCCCCACTCGGCCATTAGCTGCGCACCGATCAGGTAAACCTTCGGAATGTCCGCATGCGCTGCGTGCTTCTTGTCGAAGCCTTTTATCAGCTCCCCCGCGATTTGAGGTTTGCCTAGGCGCACCGCGGCTTGAGCCAGCGGTGCGATATGGTCAACCTCACGCGGCGTCCACTCAGCGCGCCGTGCTTTGGCATCTTCGACGAGCTCGAGCGCTTCGCGCCAGTTTTCGGATTTCACCAGCAGCTTTAAAAAGGAGTCTGTATGGTGCTCGATCCGCGGCGCGCTGTTCTCCGCCACCAGCAATCGATGCAGCCTTGCGTGTAGCGAAAGATCGTTCGGACGCTCGGCCAGGTCGTGCGATAACAAATCGATTGCCTCCTTGATCTCGCCTGCCGACACCATCTGCCCGATCAATGCGTCCCGCGTGCGCGCCTTGACGTCGATCGTGCGTGCGTTGGCAACGCTGCGCATCGCCTGTTCACCCGGTCCCATTACCGAGATATCAAGCGCGTCGGCGAACTGATACATCGCGTAGCCAACCAGCCCGCAGATCATGTAAGTGAAATACCAGAAGACGGCCGATAGTACGGACAGCTGCACGATCGCAACGAACCCGAAGCCGGTCTTTAATCCGCCCACGCTGAGTCCGCCGCCCGCGGCCAGCGCGGACAACCCGTAGCTGCGGCACAGCTCGGCAACGAAGATGAACGCCGCGAGTGTGGCGTAAGGCTTGCCTATCCGCTGGATCAGCGATATCAGCTCAGTCGGGCTGAGCGCGCCGCGCAGACTGCCGGTGATCACTAGACGCATCGTTGCAGCGGGAACGATCGCGACGAAGAACAGCAGCCAATTAACAACTCCGACAAACTCGTTGCCGCCGCCAATCAGCTGCATCAACGCGGCCAGCAGGGCGAACACCACGTTGAGCGCCGCATACTTGTACGGCAAATACTCGCTGACGAGGTCGTCATCGGTCAACGGAAAGTCCGACGGTCGCAGGAAGCCTTTGGAGGACCGCTCGATCAGCTTAAATCCATATCGAGCGCCGCTGACCAGCACCGCCAGTAGCGCCAGTACCCACAGCAGCACGCCAAAGCCGCCGAAAAGCAGCAGGACGAATGACGCGACGAAGGCGGCGGACAGGCCTGCAATACGTGCAAGCACCGCTTTGTCGAGCGGCAATAAAAAGAATCGATTGATGCGGTCGCGTTGCCAGAACGGCTCGACCGGGCCGTTGTTGGCGTACGCGTAAACGTCTGACATCGCGCCGGCAGACTACGGTTGTGCCGCTCGCGTGTCTAGCGTCTGGTTTCGGTTGAATTAGCGGGAAAACCTACAGCTTTTCCGTTTCGCCGGCGCGCGGCTGCCACTTCATCAAATGCGTTTCGACTCGGCCGACGGCCCAATCCAGCACCAGCGCGAACGCAGTCAACACCAAGATGCCGGCCATCACGGTATTGATGTCGAACGAACCCTCCGCCTGCAGAATAAGATAACCGACCCCGCGCGATGAGCCGAGATACTCACCGACGACTGCGCCCACAAACGCAAGCCCGACTGACGTATGCAGCGAGGAAAACACCCAGCTGGTTGCGCTGGGCAGATAGACATGCCGCAGCAACTGGTTGCGCGAAGCGCCAAGCATGCGCGCACTCGCGAGCACGGTGGGGCTGACTTCTTTCACTCCCTGATAGACGTTGAAGAACACAATGAAAAATACCAACGTGAATCCGAGCGCAACCTTCGATGCGATGCCGAGCCCGAACCAAACCGCAAAAATCGGCGCCAGGATCACGCGCGGCATTGAGTTCATCGCCTTGATGTAGGGGTCGAAAATGGCACCCGCCAGGGGCGAAAGCGCGAGCCACATGCCGACGATCAAGCCGCCGATCGTTCCGGCTGCAAACGCAAGCACGGTTTCGAGCAGCGTCACCCACAAGTGCGCGTAGATATCGTGGTCGGTAATGAACCAGCTCCAGATTCGGGCGAAAATCTTAATGGGCTCGCCGAAAAAGAACGCCGCCTGCCGATCGTTTTCGAACATGATCGGGGGTATCAACCCGGGGGTAGTCATTGCGTACCAGAACGCGAACAGCGCTACCAGCACAAGCGCTTGCCACCATCGAAGAGTCTTCTGACTCGGCCTGATGACGCTCCACATCACGCGACCAGCTTCTGCTGTGCGTAGCCCTTCAACACTTCGTCGCGCAGCACATCCCAGATCGCCTTGTGCAGGTCGACGAAGCGCGGGGTCACGCGCACTTCGGCAACATCACGCGGCCGTGGTAAATCGATGGCGAACTCGCCGATCGGGTGCGACGCCGGGCCGGCCGACAGCACGACGACCCGGTCCGAGAGCGCGATCGCCTCGTCGAGGTCGTGCGTGATGAAGAGCACCGCCTTCTTCTTCTCGGCCCAGAGCGCGAGGACCTCGTTTTCCATCAGCTGCCGGGTCTGGATGTCGAGCGCCGAGAACGGCTCGTCCATCAGGATGATGTCGGGGTCGAGCACCAGCGTCTGCGCGAGGCTGACGCGCTTTCGCATGCCGCCCGACAGCTGGTGCGGGTAGCGGTCGCCGAAACCGCCGAGGCCGACGCGGCGCAGCCATTCGGCCGCCAATGAACGCGCCTGGGCCGCGGCCAGGCCGCCGATTTCGAGCCCGGCCGTCACGTTCTGCCTTGCGGTGCGCCAGGGCATCAGCGACTCTGCCTGGAACATGTAGCCGGCGCGCCGGTTCAGGCCCTC
>DATLMT010000414.1:0-5687 GCA_035537135.1 Burkholderiaceae bacterium
CGGCCTTTGACTTCCATCTCGCGCACTTCGGAGCCCGGAAACGCCGAGCCAATGGATTTCTTGATCAGCTCCGCCGTTGGCTCACCGATCAGCATGCCGTAGTTGCGGCGGATGTAATTGATGATCGCCTCGTCGAACTTGTCACCGCCGACGCGCACCGAACCTTTGTAGACCATGCCGCCCAACGAAATTACGCCGACCTCGGTCGTGCCACCGCCAACGTCCACCACCATGGACCCTGATGCTTCGGACACCGGCAGGCCCGAGCCGATCGCTGCCGCCATCGGCTCCTCGATCAAATACACCTGCGAAGCACCCGCTGCTTCCGCTGACTCCTTGATCGCGCGCCGCTCCACCTGCGTTGAACCGCACGGTACGCAAATGATGATGCGTGGATTCGGCGCGAACAAACTCGATGGGTGAACCATTTTGATGAACTGCTTCAGCATCTGTTCGGTGACCGTGAAGTCGGCGATCACGCCGTCTTTCATCGGGCGTATGGCCTCGATGTTGCCGGGCACCTTGCCGAGCATTTGCTTGGCTTCCTTGCCGACTGCCTGAATCGTGCGCTTGCCGTTGGGGCCGCCTTCCTGCCGGATCGCAACCACTGAAGGTTCGTCAAGCACGATGCCCTTGCCGCGCACGTAAATCAACGTGTTAGCGGTGCCGAGGTCAATCGCGAGGTCGTTGGAGAAGTAGCTGCGAAGAAAACCGAACATGGAATATGAGGCAGCAGCGACGCTTGTGCTTACTGCTTACGTTGCCTAGGCTCGAAAGTGGGGCGAATGATAAACTTTTTTCGCTTCTGATCTGCTCGATTACCCCTATTTTTCCCTCGTAACCGTCTTACCATCCCGCACGCATGTCACTCGATCTCGACCAAGTCCGCCGCATCGCGCACCTGGCGCGCATCGAGGTCACCGACGATGAAGCGCAGCGCACGCTGGAACAGCTGACCGATATTTTCGCGATGATCGAGCGGATGCGGGCGGTCGATACCACCGGTATCGAGCCGATGGCCGATCCGTTGGGTGGCTCGCAGCGGCTGCGCGACGACGTAGTGACCGAGGGTGATCAGCGTGCAAGCGCGATGGTCAATGCGCCTGAGCAGTTGAACGGGCTTTATATCGTGCCGCGCGTCGTCGAGTAGCGATGGAGATTGCACACGGATCTTTGGCGGAGCTGTCGCGCGCCCTTGCCGGGAGGAAGGTTTCGGCGGTAGAGCTGGCGCAGGCGCACCTTGACCGGATCGAATTGCACCGCAATCTGAACGCGTTTCTGGACGTACGGCCCGAGGTCACGCTGGCGCAAGCGGCCGCGGCCGACGCGCGCCTCGCAAAGGGGGGTGACGGTACAACGCCGCTGACCGGTGTGCCGATTGCGCATAAGGACATCTTCGTCACCAAGGACTTCTTTTCGACGGCCTCGAGCAAGATGCTGAGCGGCTATCGCAGCCCGTTTGACGCGACGGTTGTCGACAACCTGAATCAGGCCGGCATGGTGACTGTCGGCAAGACCAACTGCGATGAGTTCGCAATGGGCTCGTCGAACGAAAACAGCGCGTTCGGCAACGTACTGAACCCTTGGGATCACGGCGCCGTACCGGGCGGTTCTTCTGGCGGATCTTCGGCCGCGGTGGCCGCACGCCTGGTGCCAGTGGCAACGGCCACCGACACCGGCGGCTCCATTCGCGAGCCCGCAGCGTTTACCGGCGTAACAGGCACCAAGCCCACGTACGGTCGGCCGTCTCGCTGGGGAATGATCGCGTTTGCGTCAAGCCTTGACACGGCGGGGCTGATGACGCGCTCGGCGGAGGACGCGGCGCTGGTTTTTAACTCGATGCTTGGCTTTGACGAAAAGGATTCGACCAGCGCAAACCGGCCGCGAGAAGACTACACGCGGCAGTTGAACCTCGATGTGCGGCAGCTGAAGATCGGTATCCCAAAGGAATTCTTCGGCAGTCTGCTGCAGCCCGACGTCGAAGCGGCTGTGCGCGAAGCGCTTGCCGAATACCAGCGTCTGGGTGCAACACTGGTCGACATCTCGCTGCCAAACGCGGAACTCGGGATTCCTGTGTACTACGTGGTGGCGCCGGCGGAGGCGTCGAGCAACCTATCGCGGTTCGACGGCGTGCGCTACGGGCATCGCGCCGATGCGCACAGCGACCTTGCCGACATGATCAAAAAGTCGCGCACCGAAGGTTTCGGCGCCGAACCCAAGCGCCGCATTCTGATAGGTACGTACGTGCTGTCGCATGGTTACTACGACGCTTACTACGTCAAGGCACAGAAGGTGCGCCGGATTATTGCCGACGAATTCACCCGTGCGTTCTCCCATTGTGACGTGATCGCCGGACCGGTGACGATGAGCGTAGCGTTCGGCTTCGGGGAGAAAGCGGCCGATCCGGTCGCGATGTACATGGCGGACTACTACACGGTGCCGGGCAGTCTGGCGGGGGTACCGTCGATGAGCATTCCGTGCGGTTTCGGCAGCGGGCCAGTCAATAACAAACGTCCAGTGGGACTGCAATTGATTGCAAACTACTTCGATGAGGCGCGCATGCTCGGCGCGGCGCACGCTTATCAGCGTGCGACCGATTGGCATTTGCGGCGGCCCGACGGATATTAAGTGTCACAGCGGCTGCTTGAAGCCAATCAGCGCAGCGTAGCGGCGGCCGCGCACGTGACGGAGCGCATCCGTTTGCTGCAGGATCGGGGCGTGTTGCTCGCACGCTTGGGCAGAATAGTTGAAGCCGAGCAAATACTCGCCGATGCCGAACAACAATTGCCCGCCGACTCGCCACGCGCATTAAACCTGCGCTTTGCCTATGTGCGCGCGATTCTCACTTACTTTTCGAAACGCTTTGTCGACGCGCAGCACAAGATGTACGCCGCCCTGCGGGAGGCTCGAAACTGCAGTGAGCACAGCCTCGTCGCCGAGTGCGAATCGGCACTGGCACTGTTCATGCAGCGCGAAGGCGATGTACGCGCCGCCGTGGCGCACGCGAGATCAGTCCTCGCGAACTCGAAAGCCACGCCGGAAGCGCGTTATCGCGCATCGCTCGCGCTGACGTCGCTACACCAGGACGCTCGCGACCACGAAACGGCGTACCGGCTTTATCGTGAAACGCACGGGGTGGTGAAGGATCTTGACGACGAGATCGCGATGGCTAGCTGGCTGCAGCGTGCCGCGCTGGCAAAAGCGGAGCACGCAAGGCAGTCGGCCGGGTGCGGAAAGCTCGACACATCCGGTGTCAAGCAGGCGATCGCGGATTTGCAGCAGTCCATTGAGTATGCGGCAAAAGTCCCCGCTGGACCTACGACAACACTTGATCACTTGATGTTGGCCGAGATGTACGCGCTGCAGAAACGCTACCAGCAGGCACTCGCGCTTTACGACGCGCACCTGCCGCGGTCTGAGGGTGACGGCTTCATGCACGAATGCACCGCGGCGATGGCCGATCGAGCCAACTGCTTGCTGCAACTTGGCGAAACCGATGCCGGGTACGCGCAGGCGGTGGCTGCGCTCAGGCGGCTCGATGAATCGGCGCCGGCCAACGTGCGCGCGATCGTGCATGAAAACATGGCGTCCGCGCTGGAGACCGTGAAGCAGCCGGGCCAGGCGCGCCAGCACCGAACGATGGCACAGGCCGCATGGGACGCGCATTGCCATGCGCAAAGCGAGACGCGCCGCCTGCTGCACGAGACGGCCGCCACGCTGCATTGAGTCCAGTAAACATGCAGTGGGAAGTCGTTATCGGAATTGAAACACACGCGCAGCTCACCACCGCGAGCAAGATATTCTCCGGCGCCTCGACCGCATTTGGCGCCCAGCCGAATTCGCAGGCAAGCGCCGTCGATCTCGCGCTGCCGGGCACGCTGCCCGTGTTGAATCGGGGTGCGGTCGAGCGTGCGATCAGATTCGGCATTGCGGTTGACGCTGAAGTGGCCCCGCACAGCATCTTCGCGCGCAAGAATTATTTCTATCCTGACCTGCCGAAGGGCTATCAGATCAGCCAGTACGAAACCCCGATCGTCAAAGGCGGCGCATTAACGTTCCTCGTGCATTCCAAGGCAGGCGAGCCGTACATCAAGACAGTGAAACTGACGCGCGCTCATCTGGAAGAAGACGCTGGTAAGTCCGTGCACGAAGGCGTCGGCGAGGTCGGCGTGTCAGGGATCGATTTGAACCGAGCCGGCGTGCCGCTGCTCGAGATAGTGTCCGAGCCCGAGCTGCGGTCGGCCGCCGAAGCCGTTGCGTATGCCAAGGCGATGCACGCGCTGGTCATCTGGCTCGATGTGTGCGACGGCAACATGCA
The DNA here is from genome assembly GCA_035537135.1 of Burkholderiaceae bacterium. Taxonomy (GTDB): domain Bacteria; phylum Pseudomonadota; class Gammaproteobacteria; order Burkholderiales; family Burkholderiaceae_F; genus JACCZX01. The sequence goes on from DATLMT010000414.1 coordinate 4,319, forward strand.
GGAGGGTAGCTTTCGCTGCGACGCCAATGTATCGGTGCGTCGCGCAGGGGAATCGAAGCTTGGCACCCGGTGCGAGATCAAAAATCTCAACAGCTTCAAATTCCTAGAGCGCGCGATTGAGTTCGAAGCGCGCCGCCAGATCGAGCTGATCGAAGACGGCGGCACCGTTGTGCAGGAGACCCGACTGTACGACCCGCAGCGCGACGAGACACGCCCCATGCGGACCAAGGAAGACGCGATGGACTATCGCTACTTTCCCGATCCCGACCTCCTGCCGCTCGCCATCGCCGATGAGTGGACCGAGCGTGTCCGCAGCGCGATGCCGGAGTTGCCTGGGGCGATGCGCGAGCGTTTTGAGCGCGAATACGGTCTCGCCGCTTACGATGCGCAGGTGCTCACTGCGTCGCGTGAAGTCGCCGCGTATTACGAATCAGTCGCCGAGCAGGTCACGGACAAGAAAGCGGCCGCGAACTGGGTGATGGGAGAGCTTGCGGCCAACCTGAATGAATCCGGCGTCGCAATAGCGGACGCGCCGGTATCTGCAACGCAGCTGGGTGGATTGATAGCCCGGGTGCTTGACGGGACAATCAGCAACAAGACTGCGAAGGCGGTGTTCGAGGCGCTGTGGCAGCGCAAGGGTGATAGCGCCGATGCGATCATCGAAGCCCAAGGGTTGAAGCAGATTTCGGATGCGTCCGCAATCGAGAGCATCGTCGATCAAGTGCTCGCCGCCAACTCGCGATTGGTGGAAGAGTTTCGTGCCGGCAAGGACAAGGCGTTTAACGCACTCGTAGGCCAGGCAATGAAAGCCACGCGCGGCAATGCGAATCCGCAACAAGTGCATCAGATTCTGGGTGCCAAGTTGGAAAAGTCATAACGTGGTGCTAACGCGACGGCGCCCCCGGCCTTTGTACGGCGCGCGCACGCGGACGCTCCGGGGGGAGCGCGCCTAACTAATCGCGCAAGTGCACGTGCGACGGCGAAGCCGTCGCGTACACGAGAGCGCGTACTACGAACACGTTGACCGCAGGCGTCGCAGCAGCTCGGTCGAGCTCGGCAAATTGGAAGGGTCTTCGCCGCGGTAGTAGCTGCCCTCGGACAATTCACCACTGCCCGGCGCTGGCCAACCTCTAACGGCGACGACGCCCGAGATCAGATCGGTCATTTGAAAGGCTTCGCGCTCCACGTCACGCCGACACACGAGATAAACCGCGCCGCGCGCGGCACCACGATTGCGGACTTCGACAAGCTCCGGCCGCGCCACGACCGAAAGACCCCGCACTGCGTCGCCGGTCGCTAGGACGAAAAACTTTGATGGCGTGGGATTTTGCGCTAGGGCGCGCTCCACAGTCTGCGTGAAATCAAAATT
>DATLMT010000415.1:0-3153 GCA_035537135.1 Burkholderiaceae bacterium
TCGCGAGCGATCTCGCGCGCTTCCGAGTTCAATCGCGCCGCGTAGACTGCGCGCGCACCAGCGAGTCCAGCAAATGATCAGGCTGTACAACTACTTTCGCAGCTCGGCGTCGTATCGGGTGCGGATCGCGCTTAGCTTTAAAGGGCTGCCGTATGACTACGCGCCCGTGCACTTGCTGAAGGGGGGAGGGCAGCAGCTCGCTCCCTCGTTTCGTGCGCTGAATCCGGATGGTCTTGTGCCGGTGCTCGACGACAGCGGCCAAGTGTTGACGCAATCGTTAGCGATCATTGAATACCTGGAAGAGACGCGGCCTGATCCGCCGCTGCTGCCGCGCAATCCGGTGGAGCGCGCGTACGTTCGCAGTATCGCGCTGACCGTCGCGTGCGACATTCATCCTTTGAACAACCTTCGTGTGCTGCGATACCTGGTCAACACGATGGGCGCGACGGAAGAGCAAAAAAACATTTGGTACCGGCACTGGGTGGAGCAGGGCCTGGCGGCACTTGAAGCGCGCCTGGTCGCCGATAAGCGGAGCGGACGCTATGCGCTCGGCGACGGGGTAACACTGGCGGACGTTGTCATCGTGCCGCAGATATTCAACGCACAGCGCATGGACTGCAAGCTCGAATCGGTGCCGACCATCATGCGCATTTTCGAAAACTGCATGCAGCTTCCAGCGTTTTCGGAGACGCAGCCGTCCGCGCAGCCCGATGCTGAAAGTTAACGGTTGGCTGCCTGCAAGATTGCGCGCGACAGGTCGACCACAGCGCTGGCGTAAAAATAGCTGCGGTTGTAATGAAGCAGCGCGCTGAAGTTCACGGTACCTACTCGATACAGCCTTTCGACCTCGCCGCCGTCGGCGATCGGCAAGTCGATCACCAACACCCGCGCATCCAGCGGCAGCGGCACGTCCCCTTCGACACCCGCCCCGAGGGCGTCGGACCAGGTGACCGTCGCCTTGATGCCGCGCCCGAGCGCATCGACGATGGCTTCATCGGCGATCGCATCGAATACGATCGGCGCATCGCGCTCCCAGCCGTGCGCGGCCAGAAAGCTTGCCACCGATCCAATCGCATCGGCGGCGCTGCTCGTCAAGTCGACGCGCCCGTCGCCGTCAAAATCAACCGCGTGCCGACGAATTGAGCCGGGCATGAATTGCGGGAGTCCCAGCGCGCCGGCGAATGAGCCCTTGATTTGCAGCGGATCCGCGTTCTGTTCGCGCGTCAGCAGAAAGAATTCGATCAACTCTCGACGAAAGTACTCGGCGCGGCGCAGGTAGTCGAACGATAGGGTCACGAGCGCATCGAGCGTGCGGAAGTTGCCTGTAATGCGGCCGTAATTTGTCTCGACACCGATGATTGCCGCGATGATTTCGGGCGGCACGCCGAACTCGCGCTGCGCGCGTTCCATCGCCGCCTGATTGTTGCGTACGAACGCTGCGCCCGAGAGGACGCGCGGCTCGTCCAGATAGCGCGCGCGATAGTCGATCCAGTTACGCTGGGCGAACGAAACTGGCGGCTGCATGTAGCGCTCAACGGAGGCTGAGTAGCGGGCCTGGCTGAACCAGCGCTCAATGCGCTGACGATCAAACCCATGTTGCGCAATCAGTTCGTCGATGAACTGCTGCACTTCCGCCCGCTGTAAATACGGCGTGCGCGTATTCGCTATCGCGTTCGACACCAACGGTATGAGCGCTAGCGCCGCCAGCACCTTGCGTCGGCTCTGCTTCATGCTGCGCTCAGCTTGCTCACACGCCCACGCTGCGCGGGTGAAAGTCACGGATCGCGCGCCGTAGCGATCGGATATCCGCACGCGCTACGGCTTCTGAAGTGCGCGAGTAGCGCATCCGCTCAATCCGCGACAACAACTTACGCGCACGCTTCGCATCGTCGGGTACCAGCGCGCGCTTACTGCGCGCGTAAAGCTCGCGCGGACCCAAGTGCTCAGCCGTCCTAACGCCAGCGCGGTCGAGCCGGTCGCGCATTAACCGGAAAGCCTCTCCAAGCGGGTCACGCTCGCTGCGCGTGCGCAGCGACAGCGCTGCCATCACCGCGAGCACGATCGTCACAACTACAGTGAGTACCAGGCCCAAGCTCTCCCAGTTAGGCGTCATGCCTAGCAACCCCATTAGATCGCGCTGTCTCTCCTGCGAGTAGGACAGCACCCACTGATTCCACGAGTTCTGCACTGCTTCCCAGTTAAACCGAATCGAGCGCATCCAGGTGAAGCTACGCCCCCCGCCCGGCGCGGCGATTCCCGCCTGGCGAGCGATCTCGCTGGCGCCCTGGTCGATGCGCATCGGTGCGACGGCGGCGGTCGGGTCAATGCGCACCCACCCCCGACCCTGCAGCCAAACCTCCGACCACGCGTGCGCATCCGACTGCCGGATCGTCATGAAGCCATCGACCGGGTTGACCTCTCCGCCCTGGTAGCCGGTGACTACGCGCGCAGGTATGTCGAGCGCGCGCATCATGAACACGAACGCCGATGCGTAGTGTTCACAGTACCCCTGTCGGGTATCGAACAGAAACTCGTCGATCGAATCGCGGCCGAGCCGCGGCGGTGACAGTGTGTACGCATAGCCACCGCGCCGCAGGTGCTCGAGCGTCGCGCGCACGCGGTCGGCGTCGTTGCCGGAGCGCGTACGAATTTCCTCTGCCAATTCCAGTGTGCGTGGGTTATAGGTAGGGGGCAGATTGAGCCAGAAGCGGCGCTCAGGTTCGCCCGCGTCGGCGTTGAACCGATACGATGTGAAGGAACGCATCTCATAGCGGAAGCGCTGGCGTACCAGATCGTTGGTGGCAATTCGCATATCAGCCGTGAGGCGCGGGATGAATTCGCTAGTCACAGGTAACGCTGCCGGAGCGTCCAGAGCGAAGAGCCAGGGCTGGTTGTGTGGCTCGAGTGTCACCGTGTAGGCAAAGGTCGAACGCGCATCGCCCTGAATCGTCGGATCCCTTGTCTCACCCGATCTCGGTGTCCAGGTACGGCCGTTGAAAGTGCCGAACACCGGCCCGCGCCAGTAGAGCTTGTCGTTCGACGGCGGTGGGCCGTCGAACTTGACGCGGAATGCAATCGCAGTCGACTCCAGTAGCCGGCTTATCGTCCCCGGCGACATTGAGTTCGACAGACCTGTGCTGCCTGATGACACAT
>DATLMT010000416.1:0-17453 GCA_035537135.1 Burkholderiaceae bacterium
AACAAGCCGGTCCGCTGTTGCGCGTTCGAACTGCCTAACAAGCTACCGATCATGTCACCGAACGATGGCGTCTTGTCTGATCGAAAAGCCTGCGCGATACCGTTTCCCAGAACGTCGGGAGACACCTGGCGTGCGACCTCATCGAAGTCGGTTTCGGTATCGGTCGGCCTTTCGGCATACTGTCTTAGGATGTCCATGACGTTCATTTCATTCTCCGAATGACAAACTTGGGTGGGATGTCAACTGTCGCCGTGTTCGCGACAACCCGACTTCGAAATTTTTTGCATTGAAAGATAGCCAACATACTTGCAGACCGCTCAGCCGCAGGCTGTGTCAACACTATCGTTCGCCAAACCTGCGGTGTCTTGCATCGCGTTGGCACCATCGCGGTTCGCGCGCTGGGCAGATAACCCAGCCAACGTCGTCGTCAGAGACTCGGGATCTATCGGCTTGACCATGTGACAATCGAATCCGGCGTCGTGCGCCCGGTGACGATCTTCATTTTGGCCCCAGCCAGTCACGGCCACCAGAATGACCTGCTCGCCCCACGGCTGCGCTCTTAGCTTGGCCGCCACTTCGTAACCGTTCATCCTGGGCATGCCAATGTCGAGCAGCACGACGTCGGGATGCAATGAGGCAGCCTTTTCGAGTGCTTCAATGCCATCGAAGGCAGTGTGCGTCTCGTTACCGAGGAGCTGCAGGAAGACAGCGAGCGAATTGGCAGAGTCTTCATTGTCGTCCACGACGAGGATCCTGCGCGGTGAGCTCGTCTGCGGATCGCCGAGCGTCATATGGCCCGGTTCTTCGACTCCTTCTCGAATTGGCAAACGCACGGTGAATTCACATCCTTGCCCGACACCGGCGCTGTACACCTGCACGTTGCCATCATGCAGCTCGACCAAATTCTTCACGACCGTCAGGCCAATTCCTAATCCGCTCTGCGTGCGCTCGAGTGAGCTATCCAGCTGTGTGAACATGTCGAAGACAAGCGGAAGCTGCTCTGCCGCAATGCCGATACCGCTATCCCTTACCCGGATGACCGCCTCCTGACCGTCCCGCTCAAGCGATAAGTGAATCGAGCCGCCACTGTCGGTGAACTTCGAGGCGTTGTTCAACAAATTGCTCACCGCCTGCGCGAGCCGGGTCGAGTCGCCGCGTGTAAGAATCGCCGCAGATGGCAGCGTCACCGAAAGTTTGTGAGTCATGTTCGCGATGTGCGGCGTCGCTACTTCTACGGCCTGCTGAATCACGGATACAAGGTCGATGTCCTCGACTCGAAGTTCGATCCTCCCTCGGCTGATGCGGCTGACGTCGAGCAGGTCGTCGACCATGCGCACCATGTGGCCGATCTGCCTTTCCATAATTTCGAATGCCGAGTGGAGCAGCTGTCCATGGCCGCCGCTCATCCGCATGATCTGAAGGACGTGCCGGATCGGCGCCAGCGGGTTGCGCAGCTCGTGTGCTAGTAAAGCTAGGAACTCGTCCTTGCGGCGGCCAGCGTCCCTGAGTGCTTCTTCAGCTTCGCGCCGCTCCGTCACGTTCTCGTGCGCGACCACCAAACGCGCCGGCCCGGGTTCTGTCACGCGCGTAACCCGGAGCACAAACCACTGATTCCCACGGGCTGAGTGACACGGATACTCCAGCTCGAACCGATCCTTGCGTCCGTGCATTACATCTCTCAGGCCGGTGGCGACGCTCAGACAATCGACACTCTCGGTAGACGCGGGCTGGCACGCGTCGAAGTAGCTCGAGCCGATTCCGTAGTCGACACCCGTGAACCCATTGTCATCAGCGAATCGGCGCCAGGCCGCGTTGACCGCAAGAATGACGCCGTTCTCATCCAACACCGCAATGTGACTCGATAGCGCGTCAATACAGGAGTCGAGAAGCTCTTGCGGACCCGCAGGCGCTTGGCCAGCATTGACGGAACGATGGCGTTCTACTGCGCTCATTTAAGTTGGGGGTCCAGCACATCAGGCCTTGACAAGAGCGATGCCAGCCAATGACATGGCGACGAGTCAGAGACCTAAACTATAAACTTGCGTCTCGCGCGTTGCGTCGGACGTTTCGGCGATGCTACTTTCAGCAGCCAATTGAGGGAGCCCGGATGAGTATTACGCGACATGACCAAAGCGCCATTCTTTCGCAGGCCGTCGAACACGGCGACACTGTTTACCTGGCGGGCATCGTGGCGAAAGATCTGAGCAAGGATGTAAAGGGGCAAACGCAGGAGATCGTCGGCGAGATTGATCGCCTGCTCTCCCAATGCGGCTCGAACAAGTCAAAGGTTCTTCAGTGCCATATCTGGGTCACCGACATTCGCAATCGCGCACCGATGAACGAAGTGTGGACGGCATGGGTCGACCCGAAAAATTTGCCTGCACGCGCTTGCGTCGAGGCCAAGCTTGCCGATCCGAAAGCACTGGTAGAGATCATGGTGATTGCTGCCAAATAAGCGGCGGTCCCGCGCGAAGCGGCGACAAGCCGAACTACTCCGCCTTGATACCCGCACTAGTAATGATCGGTCCCCACTTGCGCCGCTCGGAGCGACCGAACTCAGCCAGCTGCTCGGCGCTACCTCCGCCGCGCTCGAAACCCAGCGACAGCAGCTTCTGGCGAGTCTCCGGCTGCGCGATGATTTTTTGCATCTCCGCGTTTAGCAATTGAATAATTGCGGGCGGTGTTCCCTTGGGCGCATAAAGGGCGTTCCAGGCAAGCACTTCGAACCCCGGCATGCCCTGCTCGGCGACCGGCTTTACCCCCGGCAGCAGCTCGCTTGCTTTCGCAGACGTTACCGCGATGGCCTTCAGCTTGCCGCTTTCGATCAGTGGCCGGGACGCGGTCACCGTATCGATCGTTAATGGAATTTGCCCACCCATCACTTCGGTCATCGAGCTGCTGGATCCTTTGTATGGAACACCAAACAACGGTGCGTTGCTGCGATCTTTCAGAAATTCGAACACCAGACGAGCGGTCGTGCTCGGCAAAGCTATATCAACCGACTTTGGATTCGCTTTGGCAGCCGCTAGTAAATCTGCAACGGAGTTGACCGGTGCCGTGGGACTTGCCGAAATCACCATCGGAAATGTGCCGGTCAGGATGATCGGCTCGAAATCCTTTTCCGGATCGAAGCCGATGTTGGTGTACAGAAATTGATTGACGCCGTGCGTGGCATTCGTGCCCATCGTCAGCGTATAGCCGTCGGCAGGAGCCCGCGCGGCCGCCATCGTTCCAAGATTGGCTCCTGCCCCAGGGCGGTTATCGACAAAGAAGTTCTGACCCAGGCTCTTGGACAATTGCTCTGCGATGTAGCGCGTTGCGACGTCCGTTCCCTGGCCGGCCTGATAAGCAACGATGATGCGTACCGGTTTATTTGGATAGGCCTGCGCAGCAGCGGTGGTCGTCATTGCCGCGCCGATGACGGCGGCGATGATGTATTTCAGCGATCTCATTTGTTGTCTCCTATGTGTTCGGCAACTGTATCTGCATGCTCATCAAAACGCGGCGGCGGGCGTCCCGGTTGGCCGGGCGTGGCAGAAAGCTTTACGGGCAACCCAATTCCGCGATAGTCGCCATCGTTTATTTTCATCCCGCGATGCGCGGCGTGCGGTTGAGAAAAGGCTTGCGGCACCGAATGCACGGGACCTGCGGGCACTCCGCGTGCCATCAGCTCGCTGCATAGCGTTTCGACCGGCAATGATGCGAGAGCGTGTTCAAGCTCTTGGCGCAGCGCTGCAACGTTCGCGACGCGCAGTGCGTTCGTCGTAAAGCGCGGATCGCCGAGCAGATCGGCACGACCAATGTGCTCGCACAAGCGGCGAAACTGCCCGTCATTGACGACGCCGAGGAACAGCTCGCCATCGCGCGCCTTAAACTTGTCGTACGGACTGATATTCGGATGCGCATTGCCGAGCAGCCCAGGCGTGCGATCCGAATAGAACCAGTTGGCCGCATGCGGAACGAGCAAGCTCAGCGCAGCATCGAATAAAGTCGCTTCGACCTTCTGGCCCTTGCCGTTGTGTGACCGCACGTACAGCGCCATCAAAATTCCGGTCAGCGCGGTGTAGCCGGTCAGATGATCGACGACGGGAATACCCATTCGCATCGGTCCCGACTCGGCCGTGCCGTTGATGCTCATCAAGCCGCACATCGCCTGCAATACGGCGTCGTAACCCGGCAGCCCGCCGAGCGGGCCGTCGGCGCCAAAGCCGCTGATGCTGCAGTAGATCAGCCGCGGATTGCGCCGCGACAGTGTGTCGTAATCAAGGCCCCAGCGCTTGGTGGTTCCCGGAAGAAAGTTTTCGACCAGCACATCGGCATCTTCAAGCAGCGGCTCAAGTGCCGCGCGCCCCTCGGTGCTCGACAAATCGAGACTCACTGCCCGCTTACCGCGGTTAACCGATGAAAAGTACGCTGCGTCACCGCTTGGGGTGAACGGGGGCCCCAGCAAACGCGTCTCGTCCCCCGACGGCGGCTCGACCTTGATCACATCGGCGCCGTGATCTGACAACATCTGCGTGCATAGCGGACCCGCAAGTACGCGCGAAAGGTCGACCACGCGCACACCGGCGAGTGCACCGGAAAGCTTGCGCTCAGGCGCCGCCGTTGCCTCGCTCATCCTTCGGTTCACTCATCCTTCGATTCACTCATCAATTACGCGCTGGCAACTCCACAATGCCGGAGCCCACGACAGATAGCTCGTCGTCCTGGTTGTGACCTTCCTGTTCGATCTCAACGAGCTTGCGTCCATCTTCCACGAACTTGCGCTTGACTTTGCCTTTGATGAACAGCAAATCACCCTCGGGATTGTGACGGCGCACCTTGCAATGGGCATTGCGCAGAAATCCGGCGTCACCCATCCAGTTGGTCAAGTGATGCGTGAGCCATGAACAGCGCTCGGGGCCATAGTCGTACGCGCCGGGTGCGCCAACTTCGAGCGCGAAATCCTCTTCCCAATGAACTCGTTCGGGTACATCGGGAATACCAAAGCGATTCTTGATGCCGGCACCCGGATGCGCATCGATCAGTTTCCACGCAAGCTTGTTCGCGCGGATATACAACCCGCCCCACCCTTGTGCATACGCAATGAAGCCGGTCACAGTCATCGGCCCTTTGAACATCACGGGCAGCGCTTCGCCTTCCTTCACGTCATCCCAGTAGCGCGGCGTGGCGCCGCGCACCTGCTCGTTCGCGTACAACTCATACCCCTCGGCGAGTTCGGCGTCCGTATAGCGGCGCGGTTCGCGCGCACGCACTTCCTTGTACTTCGTGCCCTTTTCGCGCGCATGGTCGCGTTCGGTTCGGAAGCACCAGCTGTCGGCATCGGCCACCTTGTCACCGTGCTGGTTGTAGAAGTCCACGTGGTAAATCTGCTGAACCGCGCGGCCTGCAAAGCGCGTCTCGTGCTCGATCAATTCCTTCAAGCGAGCCTCGGTCGAGATCACATCGTTACGCCGCACTGGCATGTGCCAGTTCCAGTCGGCGCCAGACCACATCGCGTGCACGCCGGGAAGCCCACCGACGTAGCCAGAAATGATGCGGCTGGTAGCAAACAAGAAGCTTGGCAACGCGATGATGCCGCCGTGCTCTGTTTTCGCGGCGTAGTCCGGTTCGCACCACAACGGGTTGTCGTCTCCGATGCCATGCGCATAGTGGCGAATGTTGTCGCGCGTGGCCTCGTAGCACCATGGCTCGACCGTCCCCGCCACCGGTTGACCGATGCGGCCACGCAGGTCGTCCAGACCTTTTTCAGTGATCTTCGGGAATTCGCGAGTGATTTTTCTTGTGGGTGAGAGCACTTCCATGTCGTCTCCAGTCGGATTTAATAAGGGACAGCGTCGGCAGAGGCGGCCAATGCAGCAAGCTCACGCTCGCGCAGCACTTTGCGGTGTACCTTGCCTGCCGGGGTCTTGGGCAGCTCCGCCACGAACGCAATGTGGCGCGGATACTCATGCGCGCTGAGCCGCGTGCGCACTAGCTGCTGTATTTCTTCAACAAAAGCATCGTCACCTTCGCGCGATGCAACAACGAAGGCCTTGACGACCTGGCCGCGCAGCGCGTCCGGCACACCAATCGCCGCGGCCTCCTGCACTTGCGGGTGCTTCAGGATGGCATCCTCGATTTCAACCGCGCTCATGGTCCAACCGGCGGAGATGATCACATCGTCAGCGCGGCCCGCGTGATAAAAATAATCGTCCTCGTCGACGCGGCCAAGGTCCTTGGTGGGAATCCAGGCATCGCGCCGCCACACCTTGAGCTCACCGACGACGCCCGGTACGCATGCAACTCCGTTCGCGTCCTGTACCTGAACCTTACCGCCGGGGATCGGCTTCCCAAGCGAGCCGGGCTTCACTGTGAAATCTTCTGCGCCAGGATAGTTGACCAGTATCACGCCGATCTCAGTGGTTCCGTACATGCTGCATACGGGATGCCCGAAAATAGCTTCCGCGAACGTCGCGGTCTCGCTGTCGATCGGCTCGCCGGTGAAAGAAAGTTTCTGCAGAAAATATGTGTAATTCGACGCCGCACCAGAATTACGCATCATTCGGTAATGCGTCGCCGCCGCGGACAGATTGTTAAAGCGATGATCGTGCAAAGCACGCAGCAGGCGTTCAGCGTTGAACTTGCCCGAGAAAGCACCGATGGTGATGCCGAGCGCAAGCGGAGCAAGTGTTCCATGCCACAGCCCGTGACCCCATGCGGGCGATGACGGACAAAAGAACCGATCGCCAGGGCGTAGGCCGGTCCCGTACAACGCGGCCAGCATCAAGGTGACGATTGCCCGATGCGAATGCTTCACGGCCTCGGGCAGCTCGCGCGTGGTGCCGGACGTGTACTGAAAGATCGCCACGTCGTCAGCGCGCGTTGCAGGCGTGAACTGGTCGCTGTATCCGGCTAATTCCGCGAGGAATTGATCGTTTGCGACGACGACCTTGACGCTACCAAGGCCTTGCGCGAGCGGCGCCTTTTCTGCATTGGTAATCAGTAGTTGCGGCGCGCAGTCCTGCACGCGCAGACGAATGCCGTCCGGGCCAAACAACGTAAAGAGCGGAACCGCGATTGCACCGTACTTGATCGCTCCGAAAATCGCGACGTAGAAAGCACGTGAAGGCTCCAGCATCACCGCCACGCGGTCGCCGGGCTCGATCCCCTGTGCCTGCAGAAAGTGGGCAAACTGCGCAGACTCATGTGCGATCTGCTCGAACGTCAGCAGCTCGTCTCGCCCGTCTGCATGCGCCAGGATCACCGCGACGCGACCGTCGGACACATGACGATCGATACATTCGTGCGCAATGTTCAGCCGATCGCGGTCCCCGTCGAACAGTTCCCACAACTTGTCGGAGGTGCAGTGTTGCTGTGCGTCCGCGTAGGACGTGTATTCGGTGAGCTTGGTCACGTTGGTACTAGCGAAAGTATTTGCAAATGATCGGCGAGTTGAATAAAGTTGTCAAATACATTCATTGTTTGTACTAATACAAATACATTTATGAGCAGCTCGACGGCCAGAATCGACCGGACGGCAAGCAAGACATCCCAAGTCGCAGCAAAAACCACGCGCATCCGCCCGGTGCCGGCAGTCAGCCGATCGATCGCCATCCTGCGTTTACTCGGCAAGACTGCTGCGCCGCTGGGCGTCAAAGCCATCGCACAATCGCTTGGCATGGTGACCAGCACCTGCCTGCACATCCTGCGTGTGCTGGTTCAGGAGCAGCTGGTATCGGTCGACGCTGAGACCAAGCGCTACAGGCTTGGCATTGGATTGCTTTCGCTGGCGCGGAGCGTGATCGAGCGCAACAGCTTTGCAAACGTGGCGCACCCGGTGCTTGATCGGCTGTCACGGGACTGGGGCGTAACCGCGATCGGCGTCGAAGTCACCGGACTTGATCACATGGTCGTCGTTACGCTGTCACGCTCGCAGACGCCCTTTAGTCTGCATCTCGACGTCGGCAGCCGGTTTCCCGCGCTGATCAGCGCGACCGGACGCCTTATCGCCGCTTTCAGCGATCGCTCATGGAGCGAGATCGAGCAGAAATTCAAACAGTTGCGCTGGCAGAACGCGCCGGACTTGAAGACCTGGCGCGCCGAGGTCGAAGCGGTACGCCGCAAGGGTTACAGCATCGACCGCGGCAACTACATCAGCGGCGTCACGATCGTGGCGGTGCCACTGTTCGATACTTCGAATCGCGTCGGACATGCGATCGTCGCGGCGGGCGTTGCCAATCAGCTTGACGGCCCACGCAGCATTGCGCTGGCCAAGCGCATGCAGGTCGAGGCACTCTCCCTGTCCGATTCGGTGCTCGCAAACAGCTGATGGACGTCGATCCAAGCACCTCTGGCTGGAAGCCGCGAACGCTCGAAGGATTTATTGGCAGCGTCGGACCACTTTGGACCCGCAAGGAAAACGAGTCTTGGGCTTATGCACTGGTCCCGACGTCACAGCACACTAATGCTGCAGGTATCGTGCACGGGGGATGGCTGATGACACTGATCGACCATGCACTGAGCGCGATCGCGTGGGAAGACGCAGGACGCCGGACATGCGTAACGATTCAGATCGACGCGCGATTTATGACCGCGGTCCGCCCGCAGACACTGGTCGAGGCGCGCGGACGCGTCGTACGGCGCACTGCGACGCTGTCGTTTGTCGAGGGCAACCTGACTGTGGGCGCAGAAGTGGCCGTAACAGCAAGCGCGATTCTTAAGATTCTATGAATATGCAGTGCGAAAGCAGTTAAAGCAGTTACCGGTCCTTCGACGTAGGAGATGCAATGCGAGTAATCGCCCTGGTATGCGTGATCGGCTACTCCAGTATTGCTGTGCTTTTTCTCGGCAGTGCAGTCGTGCTGGTGGTCTTCGCTGCCATTCAATTGTGGAATGGTGCCGCTCCGTGGGCCGCTGCGGGATTGAACGTTCGATTCGATTCTGTGCTGGAAGCTATCGCGATGCTCACGATCGCGGTGGCCGCGATGGAACTTGGCCAGACCGTCCTGGAGGAAGAAGTGCATCGCGAAGTCAACGTCAGCGCACCGACGCGGGTGCGGCGCTTCTTGTCGCGGTTCCTGATTGTTGTCGTGGTTGCACTGTCCGTTGAAACTCTGGTCACCGCCTTCCGCTTTTCCCGAGAAGACCCTGCCCGATTGCCCGAAGTTGCGATGATCGGTTTCGCGGCCGCGGCGCTACTGGTCGCATGGGGCGTATTCGTACGGTTGAACTCTGCGGCCGAGAAGCTCGAGCCCGAGGCAATGGAACGAACAAAACAAGAAGATAAGAAAGTTGAGCGCAAGAACGCGGCCTGATTCACATCGTTCAAAGCTGAAGTCCCGGCGCCGGCACATGGCAATCGCCAAGAAGATGGTGGAGAAGAGGAGGATCGAACTCCCGACCTCTGCATTGCGAACGCAGCGCTCTCCCAGCTGAGCTACTTCCCCGGACGTGCCGCCAACTTTTCGGCGGCAAGCGAGCGAATGTTATACGGCGCGCAAATCGTTGTCCAAGCCGCACCGCTAGACTCACGCATGGCATCCGACACTGCTTTCCTGGAACGTGAATACAACGCACGCGCCTCGATCCGCGATCACTCGCAGATCTTTGCGCGCTGGGCCGAACAGGGCTCCGCCGCGCGCCGGCTGCGCGCGTGCAAGGTCGATCTGGAGTACGGCGCGCTCAGTGTCGAGCGGCTCGATATCTTTCATGCGCATCAGAGCGATGCGCCGCTACTGGTTTTCATTCACGGCGGCTATTGGCGTTCGCTCGACAAATCGGACTTTTCCTGGATCGCGCCGCCGCTGCTGCAGCACGGCGTGGCCGTCGCGCTGACTAACTACGGATTGGCGCCGCAGACATCGATCGAAGACATTGTTCGCCAGCAACTGAAGGCGCTCGGCTGGCTGTATCGCAACGCGCATGCATTGCGATTTAATCCCGACCGCATCGTCGTCGCCGGTCATTCGGCAGGCGGCCACCTGACGGCCATGATGATGGCCGCACTGTGGCAGCAATTTGATTCGACGCTGCCGAGCGGGCTCGTCAAAGCGGGGCTCGCGATCAGCGGACTGTTCGATTTGCGTCCGCTCGTAAAAGCACCTTTCGTGAATGCCGACCTGAAGCTAGATCAGAAGCGAGCGCGAGCGCTGTCGCCGATCTTGATGCCGAGTGCCACCAGCGCAGCGCTGATCACCGCCGTAGGAGCGCTGGAGTCAAGCGAGTTCAAGCGGCAATCCCTGGAGTTCGGGGCTGCCTGGTCCGGCAATCTGGTACGACATCTGGAACTGCCGCACGCGAACCATCTGACTGTGTGTGATGAGCTTGCCAATCCGGGATCGCCGTTGTTCGACGCGACGCTTGAATTGATTCGCCGCGCTTAGCCGGTGCCGATTCCGAGCGCGCGCACGCGCGCCTGTGTTAGCGCGTGCACGTGGCGGATCGTCGGCACCGCCACCGACGCGCGCTCGGCGAGCTCGATCACGCTGCCGACGATTGCGTCGAGCTCGAGTTGGCGGCGCTGCTCGAGGTCCTGCAGCATCGAAATTTTCGCCGCGCCAAGCTGGCGCGCGAGGTCGATGCGCTGCTCGACCGTCATCGGAATCTGAACGCCGTAGCGATGCGCCACTTGCATACCCTCTCGCATCATCGCGCGAATGACGTCGAGCACATCATCGTCGGCCACGATCTCGCTCATCAGATAGCCAGTCAGCGCGGCAATCGGATTGAACGAAAGATTGCCGACCAGCTTGGTCCAGATGTCGAGCCTGATATCGGTCGAGCGAATTGCTTCGAATCCCGCCGCACCAAGCGCTGCGCATATGCGCTGCAAGCGCTCTGTAATGCTGCCGTCCGGTTCACCGAGAATGATGCGGGCGCCGTTGGTGTGATGCACTTCCGCCGCCGCGCGCACTTCAGCTGCAATGTGCACCACGCATCCCAAAATGTGGCGCGGCGCCAGAGCAGCGAACATCGAACCACGCGGGTCGAGCGCGTGCAACACAGTTCCTTCCAAAGCGCCACCGACGCCATGGAAGTACCACCAGGGCAATCCGTTGATCGCGGGAACGACCACGGTGTTCTCGGCGATCAGCGATTGCATACGCGGCAGCATCGCTGCAATCGCGTGTGCCTTTAAGCCGATGATGATCAAGTCCTGAGCGCCAAACGCGGCAGGATCGTCGCCGGCCGGCAAGCGATAGGTGCCTGAGTGTTTACCGACGTGATCGACCAGCGTTAGCCCGCGGGTGCGAATCCCCTCAAGATGCGCACCGCGCGCGATCAGCGTTACTTCATTGCCGGTGGCGGCGAGCTTCGCACCGAGCACGGCGCCGATCGAACCGGCGCCGACGACAGCCACCCGCATCAGCGACCGCTTGCTGAACGCTCACGCCGCCATTGAATCGTGCGCTGCGTCCACTCGTCAAGGCGCGCACGGGCCGTTTTGCTGTCTTCCTGCATTTCCATTTCGGAAGCAAGCTGCGCAGTCAGCTCGACGCGGATGCCGTTAGGATCGAAAAAATAGATCGACTTGAAAATGTGGTGGTCGGTGACGCCGAGCACCTCGATACCGTGCGCTTCGAGTCGAGCTTTCAGACGCGCGAGCTCCTCCACGGTATCGACGCGCAACGCGATGTGGTTGACCCAGTCGGGGGTGTTCGGCGACTTTTCCGCTGCAATGTCGTCGCCCAGATCAAAGAATGCAATGCACGATCCGTCGGTCATGCGAAAAAAGATATGCGTGTAAGGACAGTACTCGCCGGTCGACGGCACCACATCGCTCTGAATGATGTGATACAGCGGCAGCCCGAGTATGTCTTCGTAGAATTGCCGCGTCTCCTCCGCATCCTTGCAGCGGTAAGCAAAATGGTGCAACCCGTTGATCGGCGCGGCGTCGGGAACAACTGAGGGAACCGTTGCCATGGAAGTCTCCGTCATCGATGCGCAGTTTAGCGACGCTGCGCTAGGCCTTGAAGGCTTCGTCGAGGCGACGCTTGTCCCAGCCCGGCACCAGTGCTTCGATGAACGAGTAGACGAAGCCACGCAGATAGGCGCCTTCCTTCACCGCAAGCCGCGTGACATTGCGGCCAAACAAGTGGCCGCAGGGCAGCACAATCAATCCATCGCGCTTCGAATCGGCCGCTACCCCCGCGACGACGCCGACGCCCATACCGATCTGCACATAGGTCTTGATCACGTCGGCATCGATCGCTTCAAGCACGATCGACGGCGAAATTCCGGCCGCCTCGAACGCGGCGTCGATCCTTGCGCGACCGGCGAACTGCTGCTCGTAGGTAATCAGCGGATGCCGTGCGAGGTCCTTTAGCGTGAGCTTGCCAGGCGTTGTTACGAATTTCGCCAGCGGGTGCCCCGGCTTGATGATCGCCACGTGCTGCCAGTCGTACACCGGAATCGACAGCAGCCCATGATGATCAGCCAGCGACTCGGTCGCAACACCGATATCAGCCTGGCCGTGAATCAACATCGAAGCGATCTGCGGCGGGTTCGCCTGCAGCAGCTTCAGCCTCACCTGCGGGTACTTGGCCGCGAACGACTGGACTACGGTCGGGAGTACATAGCGCGCCTGCGTATGCGTCGTCGCGACGCGCAGCGTTCCCTCTGGGCTACCCGCGTAATCGCGTGCCAGCTTCTTCAGGTTGTCTACGTCCTGCATGATGCGCTCGGCCGCGTCAAGCACCATCTGACCGGGCGCCGTCAGCCCCTTTACTCGCTTGCCATGGCGCGCAAAGATTGGCACGCCCAGCTCGGCTTCAAGATCGATAATTGCTTTCGATATGCCGGGTTGTGACGTATGCAATGCGCGCGCCGCCTCGGTCAGGCTGAACTTGTGGCGCGCCGCTTCGCGCAGGAAACGAAACTGCTGCAAGTTCACGCAAAACTTTCTTGTCGTTAGGACGAGAAGCGAGTTTATAGGTCCGTCGTTGTGACAAAATTTAGCCTTAGCGGAGGCAGCAAATTTCATGAAGCTTGATAAGGCTCAGCTGCTGCTCGACGAGCAGCCCATTTCAATCGACGTACTGCTCGAGAAGTACGCCAAGGGGGACGAACAGACGGTCGACGAAGTGCGCCGCCGCGTCGCGCGCGGCCTTGCGCAGGTCGAAAAACCCGAGTTGCGTCATACGTGGGAACAGCGCTTCTACGAAGCGATGGTCGACGGCTTCATTCCGGGAGGCCGCGTCAACTCGGCGGCAGGCACTGGCATCGCAGCAACGCTAATCAATTGCTTTGTGCAACCGGTGGGGGACGCAATCAGCGGCGTTGCCGACGGTGTGCCTTCTATATATCTGGCGCTGAACCAAGCCGCGGAAACAATGCGTCGCGGCGGTGGAGTGGGTTACGACTTCTCTCCCATCCGTCCGAAGAGCGCCCGCGTGCATGGCACGCATTCGCGCGCGAGCGGGCCCATCTCTTACATGCGCGTGTTCGACAAGAGCTGCGAGACGCTCGAATCCGCGGGCGCTCGGCGCGGCGCGCAGATGGGGGTGCTGCGCTGCGACCATCCGGACATCGAAGAATTTATCAACGCCAAACGCGACGGATCGCTCGCCAACTTCAACATGTCGGTGACGGTGACCGATGCGTTTATGCGTGCGGTGGAAAGTGATGGCGAGATCGAGCTATGGCATGCGGCCGAGCCATTCGACACGTCGAACAGCCATCAACGCGCTGACGGCTCGTGGATGTATCGCAAAGCCAGCGCACGCGCACTGTTCGAGCAGATCATGCGATCGACTTACAACCACGCCGAACCTGGCATCATCTTCATCGATCGTGTCAACCAAGACAACAATTTGTCGTACTGCGAAAGGATCGCTGCGACCAATCCCTGCGGCGAACAGGCGCTGCCCCCGTATGGTTGCTGTTGCCTGGGCTCGATCAATCTGACGAAATTCGTCAACGATCCGTTCGGCGAGCAGGCGTCGTTCGATTTCGACAAATTTCGCGATGTATCCAAAGTCTCGACACGTGCGCTCGACAACGTGCTTGACGCGACGCTGTGGCCGCTGCAAGAGCAAGCGGTTGAAGCCGCCAACAAGCGCCGCGTCGGACTCGGCTTCACCGGACTCGGCAATACACTGACGATGCTCGGCCTGCGTTACGACAGTGACGCAGGACGCAGCATGGCAGCGGACATCGCGCGCACGATGCGGGATGCAGCCTATGAAGCGTCGGCGGAGCTCGCGCAGGAAAAAGGTGCGTTTCCCTTATTCGACGCAGAAAGATTCCTGGCAGCGCCGCATTGCGCTTCACGGCTTCCTGAGCAGCTAAAGGGCGCGATTCGCGTCAATGGAATCCGCAACTCGCATCTGCTGTCGATCGCGCCAACCGGCACGATCTCGCTGGCGTTTGCAAGCAACGCATCAGGCGGTATCGAACCGACCTTTTCGTGGACCTACGTGCGCAAAAAGCGCATGCCTGACGGGACGCGGCAGGAATACGCGGTTGAGGACTACGCGTATCGGCTGTTTCGGCGTATGGGCGGCAACGAGCGAAACTTGCCGGACGCGTTTGTCAGCGCAATGCAGATGTCCGCACGCGATCACATGCGAATGAGCGCGACGGTGCAACCGTACATTGATGCTGCGATCAGCAAAACCGTCAATGTGCCGGAAGACTATCCGTTCGAAGACTTCAAGAGCCTGTATCTGGAGGCGTGGCGCGCCGGACTGAAAGGCATCACGACCTACCGTCCGAACAGCGTGATCGGTTCGGTGCTAGAGGTAAAAAAGGATTCGCAGGCACGTGAGCCACAGGATTTGAAGGATGACCCGGATCGACGCGTGCAGCTTGCTTCTGCACCCGAGCCTGCGCTCGAGAGTTTGAAATGGCCCGGCCGTCCGGATCTCGCAGGCGGCAACCTCGCGTGGACTTACATGGTGGAAATTCCGGAGCGCAAAGAATCGTTTGCGATCTTCATCGGTCAGATCGAGTATCGAGCCCATGAGCGGCCGGTGCCGTTCGAGGTGTGGGTCAACGGTGCCGAACAGCCGCGCGGGCTCGGTGCGATCGCAAAAGCGCTGTCGATGGACATGCGTAGCGAAGATCGCGCGTGGCTGAAAATGAAACTCGACGCGCTTGCACGCGCGCGTGACGAACAGGGCTTCGCGATTCCGATGCCGCCCGACGGCGAGCGACAATGGCAAAGCGGCGTTGTGTCTGCGTTTGCCAACATCGTCAGCCTGCGATGTGAGCAGCTTGGCGTGTTCGACAACCTAGATCAGCACCCGACGCCGATGCTGAACGCGTTGTTCTCGAAGAAGGAACCGAAGGCCGGCCCGCTTGGCACCATGAGCTGGACGGTCGACATTTCGAATGCCAATACCGGCGACGACTTCGTGCTTGGTGTGAAGGAGCTGCATCTGCCCGACGGCAGCCGCCGTCCGTATTCGATCTGGCTCGCCGGCGAGTATCCAAAAGTGCTCGACGGCTTGTGCAAGTTGATCTCTCTCGACATGCGCGTGGTCGACGCAAACTGGATCGGACTCAAGCTGAAGAAGCTCTTGAACTTCGGTGAACAGAACGGCGAGTTCTGGGCACCGATGCCAGGAGCCGAGCGGTCGACGCAATATCCCAGCACGGTCGCCTACATTGCGACGCTGCTTCTGCATCGCTACAAAGTGCTCGGCATCCTGGATGACGGAGGCCGCGCGATTCAGTCAGCCGGCATCCTTGCGCTACCGGGCGCGACGAAGTTGATCGATCACGATAGCGCCCCGATCAAGGGCAAGGTATGCCCGAGCTGCAGCGCGGCGGCGATGATCAAGCGCGATGGCTGCGAATTTTGCACCGCGTGCGGCTTCACGGGGCACTGCAGCTAGCGGGCGCATCAGGCGCCCGCCGGTCGGTCGTGAACTGCGCCACGTGCGGCTGCAACGTGTATGTGAAAAATTGTGGGCCCTACCTTCACTTGCCCGCAGCCATCGCAGCCGCATATGACGCTGTTCCAGGCGCCGGAATTGTCCAGAAATAAACCATGCGTCCACCCACATCCAGCGTCTGCTCCGGCTTCCAACTCCCCATTTGAAATGCGTGGGACACGATGCGCGTTCCCGGCTTCAGGTCTTTCAACAGCTTTGGCAGTAACCTGACATTGAGCTCGGGTAACAAGTACATCGTCACAACCGTTGCATCGCGGAAGTCGGATTCAAAGACATCGCCTTGGATGATGCGCGTCTTGCCAGTCAGTTTTTCTGCCTGCACGTAACACTGTGCGAGCTTCGCCATATCGGGGTTGTATTCGATGCCGACCGAGGTGGCGCCGAGCTTGCCCGCCGCGATTGCGATCTTGCCGTCGCCCGCGCCCAAGTCATAGACGATGTCCTTGGGTGTGACCTTGGCAACTTGCAGCATGCGTTGCACGACCTCATCCGGCGTCGGCACCCAGACGACATCCTTGCCCTCTTGACCTACCTGCGGTTTGTAGGCCCGATCGCAAGTCGCGCGATCTTCGACAGCAACCTGCGCAGAGACGTTGCTGACGGCGAAAGCAAACAGACTGGCTAGCGCAAATAATTTGATGCCTGTAAAAGGGGACATGTTCTTCGATTCTCCATTTGAAAAGTAAGTGAGTTCCGCCACACGCTAAGCAAGTCTCGTACGAGGAGAGCACTGTAAACGCTTGCCTATTGCATGAAACTGCGTCGGACTAAATCAAGCAATACGGACAATCACTCTATGTTGTCCGTACCCGAAGCTCTAGGCCTCGGATTCATGGCAAACCACTTCGATGTTGTGCCCATCCGGACCGATCACGAAGGCTGCATAGTAGTTCGCGTGGTACTGCGGGCGCAGACCAGGCGCACCATTGTCTTTGCCACCCGCCTCCAGAGCTGCGCGATAGAAAGCTTCTACTTGATGGCGATTCTCGGCCGTGAAGGCCAAGTGGAGATGCGCCGGCTTCTCCTCTGTCTGGTACAAGCACAGTGAATCCTTCCCCTTTGCGCAAAGCTCGACCCCGTACGTCGGCGGCCCCTCTGACACAACAGCAACGCCGAGCGGGGCGAGTGCGCTCAGAAAGAACGCTTTGCTCGCCGCGTAGTCACTGACTCCGAACTTCACGTGGTCAAACATCAGTTCTGCGATTGTGCGATCGTACGTAAGCCAACAGCTTATGCTGGTAACCCTCAACAAGCCGCTTCTGTGACAACGCAATGACGCTGCAGCAACTGCTGGGCATTGAGCTACCGATCATCCAGGCGCCGATGGCCGGCGTGCAAGGCAGCACACTCGCCATCGCGGTGTCGAACGCGGGCGGGCTGGGGTCTTTACCGTGCGCGATGCTGGCTCCGGATGCCATCCGCAACGAACTCGCACTGATCAAGGCTCAAACCCCAAAGCCGGTGAATGTTAATTTCTTTTGCCACGTGCCGTCCGCACCGAATTCGGAGCGCGAATCGCGTTGGCGAGCCTCACTGCAGCCGTATTACACGGAGTTCGGTATTGACGCGAGC
>DATLMT010000417.1:0-2396 GCA_035537135.1 Burkholderiaceae bacterium
GGCTTGCACGCCTACTTCGGTAATGCCCAGCACCGGCGCGGCGTTGCCGAGCGTCGCGAAGCGATCGCCGTAGCAACAGCGTCGGCGCAAGCGGCGCAAAGCGCGCTGCTTGCCGCTGGCCTGCGATGCGACGTTGTCACGGGTGCCGGCACCGGTACGTTCATGCTAGAGGCCGGTGGCGGCGTGTACAACGAAATTCAGCCTGGCTCGTACGTGATGATGGATGTCGATTATGCGAAGAACGAGCAGGAGGCGTCCTGGCCCGCGTTCGAACAATCGCTGATGATTCTGACCACAGTGATGAGCCGACGCAGGGACGAGCAGTCCGATCGCGCAACGCTGGATGCCGGCCTCAAGAGTTTTTCCACCGACTCCGGTCCGGCGCTGCCGGCATTTGCGGGTTGGCAGGTACGTGCGGTATCCGACGAGCACGCAGTGCTCGAGCGCAACGGCGCCGGACCGGATCTTTTGCTGGGCGACAAGGTTCCGTTGATTCCAGGGCATATCGATCCAACCATTAATCTGCACAATTGGATCGTCGCCGTACGCAACAACCGCGTCGAAGCCGTATGGCCGATCGATGCGCGCGGAGCTATCTTCTAGTCATGGCTTGCTGACACCTTTGTAGGAGACCACTATGGCCTTTGTTCGTCCGGTCGCGCTTGCCCTTGCCGCAGTGCTGTGCGGCAGTCCATGCAGCGCGCAAACGTGGCCAAACAAGCCAATCCGCCTGATCGCCGTGTTTCCGCCCGGCGGCTCAGTTGATCAGGTCGCACGCATTCTTGCGCAGCCTTTGTCGAAGCAGCTCGGCCAGAGCGTCGTCGTCGAGAACGTCGGCGGTGCATCCGGGTCGATTGGCACCAACGCGATCGCGAAGGCGTCGCCCGACGGCTACACCTTCGGTGTGGTCTTCGATACGCACGGCACCAACGCAAGCCTGATTCCGAACATTGCATATGACACGCTCAAAGATCTCGAGCACGTCACGTTGATCGGCACCTCGCCGATGGCGCTGGTGGCGTCGGCCAAGGCGCCCTACACGAAGATGGCTGATGTGACTGCCGACGCGCGCACTGTCAAGGGAATCACGATCGGATCGATCGGCACCGGCAGTCTCGGTCACCTTGCAATGATTCAGGCCGGTCAACAGGCGGGCTGGTCGTGGACGCATGTGCCGTTCCGCGGCGGCGGGCCGTTGATGAACGATACGATTGCGGGTCACGTGCCGCTCGGCATCGGCACCGTCTTTCTGGTGTTGCCTCACGTGAAGGCCGGGACCGTCAAACCGATGGCCGTGACCGGTGCCAAGCGTCATCCGAGTTTACCCGACACGCCGACGCTCGCGGAAGCCGGCGTCAAGAACTTCGAGGCGCTAGCTTATTGGGGCGTCATCGCTCCCGCGAGAACGCCGCCCGAGCTTGTGAGTCGGATGAACGACGAAGTGCAGAAGGCGTTGAAGGATCCAGCGGTCGCCGAGCGGCTTGCCGCCCAGGGCATGACCGTCACCGGTCAGGGACCCGCCGAGTTCAAGTCGTTCATGCAAAAAGAACTCGACCGTTGGTCGAAAATCGTCAAGCAGAATCGCATCACCGCGGGTAATTGAGCCTGAAACGCAGTTCTAAGCTTCAGGCGTGATCTGCAGCGCGACTAGAAAGCGCGCAACCATGTTGTACGCGGCGGTCACAGCAGCGAGCTCCACGACTTCGGTTGACGACATGCGCCGCTTCAGCGAATCGAATATCGAATCCGGAATCTGGACGCTGCGCGTGCTGGCAATGGCAAATCGAATCACGTCGCGCTGCAGCTCGTCAAACTGATCGCTCGCCGCTGCTGCGTCCGGATCGTCGAGCGCTGCGAGTTGCGCATCCGTCGCGCCTGCGCTTCTCAGCTCCGGGGCATGATGATGAAACTCATAGTCGGCACCGGTCAGCCGCGCCACCACGCATATCGCAAGCTCGCGCACAAACGGCGACAGCGAAATCTCCTGTCGGAGCGCACGCAGATAAGCATTCCATCCGCGCGCCAGCGGCTCCGACCACAACAGCATGCGGTCGAGGTTGAGCAATGTGCCGCCTCGCCGCGCCTCGATTGCAGCGACCAGCTCGGTGTCGCGCGGCGCGAGCGAGGGCCTCCAGGGTTCGATTCGCATAATGGCTCCCGTTAAATCTCTCCGAGCGACTCTGCGATGGAGCGCGTGACCTTCGGCGGCTCGGCGCCGATGTGAAACGCATAGCGCCGCTCGCGCAATTCAACGTCGGCCGCGGTGAAGCGATCGAAGCGTCGCAGATGATCGGCCCACGACTCGTCGAGGTAGTACTCGATGTAATGACCTGGCGCGCCGGTGTCGTGAAAAAGCCCCCACGACAGCGCACCCCTCTGCAGACGGTTGGCGCGGC
>DATLMT010000418.1:0-10063 GCA_035537135.1 Burkholderiaceae bacterium
CGACTGTTCGATCACCTGCCCTTCGGGCGCGCTCGACCGCTCGGTGCGCGGTCGCTCGACACGCTCGATTGCAAATCGGGTCAGCCGTGACTTTGCTTTATCGAACGGCATGCCGACGACGCTCGGCACATCGACCAATTCGGGCCCCTCCTGGCCCGCCGATACCTGCAGCCGAACGACGCTGCCGCGCTTGACCAGCGTACCTTCGGCCGGCTGTTGCTCGATGACGGTGCCGACGCGCAACTCGCTGGTAACGACGACCGGCTGCGCTTTAAGGTCGAGGTCTTTTTGCAGGCGCTGCCGGGCGTCGTTGATGTTTAGGTTCGCTACACGCGGCACCCGCACCAGCGAGCCGTCCGATAACACCACCGTCACCGGTGCGCCCGCCGGCAGCATTGCTGGGGCCATCGGCGATTGTGCGAGAACCGTGCCGCCGGCCTCGGCGGCCGCACGATACGACCGCTGCAACGTAAAACGCGCCAACCGACTGCGCGCTTCGTCGAAGCTTTGACCGACAACGTTCGGCACGGCCAGCGATGGCGCGGTTGACGGAATCGCAGGAGGTAGCGGCTCGTCGGGCGCGCGCGGCGGCGCGACGTCGATGATCGGCGCAGGATCGCGGCACAGCCCTGCAGCGCGCGCGCTATTGCGGTCGGATACCGGAAGCTGGTTGCACAGCGGACGCTGGGCGAATGACGTTGAAGTGCCGAGCAGACTCAGCAGCACCGCGTGCAACGCGGCCTGCCGCAGATGGTGCGTAAAAGAAGTAATGGAACGACCGACAGCCAATGTGACGTGCCGCTTTGCAGACGCTCAAAGGCACGATTGTGACCGAACAGATCACCACCGCCGCCGGCCCGTACCGATGCCTAGATAGGAATGTCTACGTCGGCGCGCCGATTGACAGCAGCAGGTTGACGCTTAAATGGATCGCGGGCGGCACCCTCAAAGCCGGTGGCGTGCTCTTTCACCAAAAATTTCTTGTACATCAAGCGTGCAATGATCGACGCTTTTCCGAGCGCGACCAATTCGATACGCCCATCTTTCACTGCAAGTGTTGCGCTTTGAACGCCCGCGATCAGTTGCAGCGCAATTCTGAGCGGCGGCAGCGCAGCGTTTTCCAGCTGACTATCCAACACTAGCGTCGAGTTGGACGTCATAGTGTGCTGCTCGAGCCTGACAATGGAAGGCGGGCTCGGCATCAATGCGCTGAGCTGGACGGCATTGCGCACCGCGGGCACCTCGGCCCACCCACGCGACAGCACATCGAACGCATCGATATTGAGTACCTGATTCAACTGATCTGCTGCACGCTGTGCGGCAGCGCCGGTCAATTGCTCGTACGCGCGCGCCACGGACGGCTCGTCCTTCGTTTGCTCGAACCACGCCTTCTCGACGTCACCGCCGGTGACACTGATCGGCGCGCGTAGCTTGATACTGTTACTCATCGAGACCTCTAGAGTATTCAAGCGCCATTTCTTCGGCGTCCGATGGAGCAGCGAACTCGATCGTAGTTTTGCTTTCGCCATCTTCAAGGCGCGCCGCAAAAGTAATGACGGGCGCTGCCGGAGCGGCCAGTGCAGCGGTTGCCACAGCAATAGCGCGCGCAGGCGTCGATACTGTCTCGGCCCTAGCGTCGTCACCCAACGATTGCGCGGAAGCCGAAGTGGCTCCAACGGCCTCGTCGACCGCTGGCGCGGAAGCCACTTCACTGGCGTCGTCGACGCGTGTGGACTGCAGCACCAAATTGAAATCGTCGGTGGTGTCGTGGCGCTTTGCGAGCCAACGGCGCATCAGCAGTGCACCTAAGCCGAGCCCGGCCAGCACGCCGGCGATCAGCAGCAGCACGGCGGTGCTCGGAACGGTGATCGGGGCTCGTACGGGCGTGGCTTTCGAGGCCGCCGCTTTTGACGCGGGCGCGGGCGGCGATGCAGGCGTTGATGCCGGCACAGCAACAGGGGCTGCAGCGCTAACCGCTGCGGGCGCCGCGACGCTCGCGGCCAGTGAGCCATCGGACACCTGCAAACCTATTGCGCTTCCCGCAGCGACGGCGGTGCCGGGTTTGGGATCTTGCGCAAGGACCTGCCCGCTCGGGGCTGCGTTGGCAACGATCTCGACGCGCTCAATCTTAAATTCGGCCAGCGCCTTCGTGGCGTCGGCGGAACTGCGCCCAACCACATTCGGCAATTCGAACGTCTCGATTGGTGCCGTGCGTTCTGCAACGGCTGCGCTTGCCGCGGGAACCGAATCGACCTGTGCGCGGCTTGACTTTGTTGGCGCGGTGTTGCGCTGGGACGCCACCGGCGACGGCTTGCGCGCTTCGGCTTTCGCAGATGGGACAGGCGTTGTTGCGGGCCTGCGTGCTTCGGTGCTGCTTTGAGCGACTGGCGAATCGGCCGACCGTGACGGCGGGGCCGGTTGTGACACCGACGGCGGAGCCGGTTGTGCAAGTACGGGCGGCTGCGCCGGCACTTCCGCCCTACGAACCGCGTCGACCTCGGTTGGCGCTACGCGGGGAATGGGCCTTAGGGTGCCGTCAGACACCACAACGCGAATCGTTGCACCGGCGGCCAGCCGTGCGGGTGGCGCAGGCTGCTGCTCCAGTATCTTGCCGCCGGGCTCGGCACTGGCCACGTACGAGCGCTGCACGTTAAAGCCCGGCAATCTCGCGCGCGCCTCGTCGAAACTCAAGCCGACGACATTTGGCACCAGAGCAACCACCGGCGTGCCCGCCGCCGGCGCAGTCGGTACGGCGTTCGGACGAACATCGACGATCGGCGCCACGTCTCGGCAGCCACCGAACCGACGCACGAACTCACGCTCCGTCTCCAGTACTTCGCTACATGGAATGCGCTGCGCGATCGCCGCTGTCGGGGCGGTCAGCAGCAAGCAAAGTGGCAGCAGTTGCTTCATTCGCATCAGTCCATCCGTAAGCCACGTAGAGGCAATTAACGGGCCGCAACGGCATGCGGCCTGGAAGCCTCATCGACCCCAAGGCGCTACTCAACGTTCGATCCCACGATTGCGTCGACGCGGCTCAGAACGTCCGGTGTCAGCTTGGGCAATACATCGAGCGCCTTCATGTTTTCCCTGACCTGCTCGATCCGGGTAGCGCCGGTGATCACCGTGCTGACATCACGGTTGACCAGACACCACGCGAGCGATAGCTGCGCCAGCGTGCACGACAGGTCGCCGGCCACCGATTCGAGCTCGGCGACCACCTCGTTCTTGGCGGGGTCCGTCAGGCTCTCGCGTAGAAAAGCGTAGCTCTCGAGCGCTCCGCGCGAGCCGGCCGGAATGCCTTTGCGATATTTACCGGACAATAATCCCGACGCAAGCGGGCTCCAGGTCGTTAACCCGAGCCCGATACTCTGGTACAGCGGTTTGTATTCTTGCTCGACGCGCTTGCGATGCAGCAGGTTGTACTGCGGCTGCTCCATCACCGGCTTGTGCAGGTTGCGCTCGTCGGCGATATCCCACGCCGCGCGAATCTCGTCCGCAGTCCACTCGCTGGTGCCCCAGTAGAGCGCTTGGCCGCGTTCCACCATGTCGTGCATCGCCCACACGGTTTCTTCGATCGGCGTATTAGGATCGGCGCGATGACAAAAGACAAGATCGACATAGTCGAGCTGCAGCCGTTTTAGCGAGCCGTCGATCGCCTGTCGCAAGTATTTGCGGTTCAGCGTGTTGCGCTCATTGGGAAAATCGCCCTTGCCGACGGCCATGCCCCAATAGAACTTGGTCGAGACGATGTACTTGATCCGCGGCCACGCGAGCTCTTTGAGCACCGAGCCCATGATCTCTTCACTTTGTCCGCGCGCGTAGATCTCGGCGTTATCGAAAAAATTGACTCCGGCGTCATACGCTGCAGCCATCAGCTCGCGCGCGGCGCGCGTGTCGACCTGATTGCCGTAGGTGACCCACGAGCCGAAGGAAAGCTCTGAAACTTTGAGGCCGGAGCGGCCCAGACGGCGATAGTTCATGGCGACACGGTGATTGCGGGGAGGCGCAGTCTAGCCAACCGACCACCGGACGCTAACGCGTCAGCGGCACAAAGCGCACAGCAATCGTGCGGCGTGCAACCGCACGACCGTCGCGCCCGGCTTCGATCACCAGCAGCTCCTGCCCTGCGCGGTGCGGCCCGACGGGAATTACGAGCCGACCGCCGGGTTTCAACTGCTCGATCAGCCGCGGTGGCACGTGGTCCGGCGCCGCCGTCACCATGATGCCGTCGAATGGAGCCGCCTCGGGCCAGCCCAGATAGCCGTCGCCAACGCGCGTCACGACATTGGCAGCACGGCCGCCGGCAGCATCCAGGGCCGCTCGCGCTCGCTGCGCCAGTGACGCAACGATCTCGATCGAATACACCTTCGCCACGCATTCGGCGAGCACCGCCGCTTGATATCCGGAGCCGGTGCCGACTTCCAGGACGACGTCGCTCGCCTTCGGCTGCAGCAGCTGCGTCATGAGTGCGACGATGAACGGCTGCGAGATCGTCTGCCCATCGCCGATCGGCAGCGGGCGGTTTTCGTATGCCGCATCGGTTAGATGCGATGGCACGAAGCGCTCGCGCGGCACGGTTGCAATCGCGTTCCGCACGGCCGCGCTGAGCGCGCGATAACCGGTCTCAGGCGACGTCTCATGCATGTCATTCTCGATTTCGCGCAGCAGATTTTCCCGCGCGGTTGCGTACCGATCCTGCGCCCGGCCGCGCGCAACAATGGGTACGACACAGCCGATCGCTGCGGTATGCAGCAAAGCTCGCCGAGCGAGATTCACTCGGCACTCCGATCTGCCGACCCACCGCGTGCGTTTGGCGTAGGTTTGGCGCGCACCGGCGTGTCGACCAGCAGCGGAAACGGATTGATCGCACCGAGCGCGCGGCGATAGACGCCGTAATGCAGATGCGGCGGAGTGCCGCGCGCGTTGCCTGTCGTGCCAACCGTACCCAGCACGTCCCCTGGAACGACCCGTTGCCCGGTCGTGATGGCAGCGACGCTGTTCAAATGCGCGTAGTAGTGTCGGTCCCCGCCAGGACCCAAAACCCAGACGACAGTGCCACCCAGACTGTTCTCGCCGATGCGCGCGACAATGCCGCGCGTGCTTGACACCACCGGCGTGCCTCGCGGCGCAAAGATGTCGACGCCCCGATGTGTTCGATCGCCGGGGCGCGGCGCACCATACGTGTCGCGCACGGTCCGCATCGAAACGCCCTGGACCGGCAAAGGCAGTGCGCGCGGCGGCTCTTCGGCAAGCAACTCGGCAACGTACATCGTGTTCTTCAGCCACGGCCAGGCGAAATGAACCACCAGAACCACGAGCGCTAGGGCAACCAGCCACCGGATCGCGGCGCTCATCTAGCGTTCCTCTGCCTTGACGCATAAGCACATGCCGGATTCACCGCCCTCCGGCCAGTCGGTTGGGGCATCATTTCCGGCTCACTGATTGAAGTGCCACGTCCTGTGATTCGACTGCTTTTTTGCCTGCTCATCTCGTTTGGCTCGGCTTCCGTGCACGCGCAGCCGCTTGTCGCCCCTACGGAATTGGCGGGCAAGCTGGGCGATTCAAAGTTGCGCATCGTTGATATCCGTGATGGCCAGGCCGGCAAGTCCCCTTACGACGCCGGGCACATTGCGCGTGCTCAGCATGCGCCATACGCACGGTGGCGCGGGCCGGCGGAGAGTCCAGGCACGTTACCCACGACCGACGCGCTGACGGCGCTGATTCAACAGCTCGGTATCGACTCCACCACGCCGGTGGTTGTGGTGGTCGAAGGCAAGAGCTCGACCGACTTCGGTGCAGCTGCTCGCGTTTACTGGACATTGAAAGCCGCCGGTGTCCCAAAGTTATCGGTGTTAAACGGCGGTATGACAGCGTGGCGCGCCGCAGGTTTGCCACTATCGGCTGAAACTTTTGTGCCTGCGCCATCGACATTTCGGGTCAAGCTCGACCCGCGGTTGATCGCAACGCGTGACGAAGTCGCGCAGGTGGTAAATAACGGATCGGCGCGCCTGCTCGACGCGCGACCCGCCGCGTTTTTCGTTGGCGAGACGCGCCACAGTGCCGCCAAGACACCAGGAACGATCGTCGGCGCCAAGAATGTGAGTCACGAAGTCTGGTTCACTCGCGACGCCAGGCTGCTTCCGGCCGATGACATCAAACGCGTCGCGCAGCAGGCCGGCGTGATTGACGAGCCGACGATTTCGTTTTGCAACACCGGCCACTGGGCCGCAACCAATTGGTTCGTCCTCTCCGAGCTGCTGGGTCACGATAATGTCAAGCTCTATCCCGAATCGGTTGTCGAATGGTCAAACGCCGGGTTTGCGATGGACAACGTACCTGGCCGGCTGCAGCAGTTCTGGACGCAGCTAAGGGTCGCCAGCGGCGCGCCGTGATGGCTGCGTTGGGAACCACTGCGGATGGCGCGATAGTAGCCGGTCAGCTGCGCTCCATTTCGCGCGCAGCGAGCTCACCGTTGATCATCGGAGCGATCTTTACGTGGCTCGCGATCACTTGGGCGGTCGGGTTGCGGCAGGGATTTCTTTATCTGATAGGTATCGGCTTTGGCAGTTGCCTCGCCGCCGTGTCGTTCGGTTTTACGACTGGCTGGCGGATCTGGATCCGCGAGCGCGACCCGACCGGATTTCTGGCGCAGTTTCTGGCAATCGGCCTGGCGATGGTGGTCTCGATCCCGCTGATTGCTGCACATGAAGAGTTGTCCGGCGCGTTTGCGCCGCTGTCGGTGAGCCTGGTGATCGGAGCGTTCGTATTCGGTGCCGCGATGCAGGTCGCCGACGGTTGCGGATCGGGCATCCTGTACAAGGCGGGCCTCGGCAACGGATTTTCGCTTGCAGTACTGCCCGGTTTCATCGCGGGAAGCTTTGTTGGCGCTGCACATCTCGATCGTTGGCTCGCTCTCGGCAGCTTGGCACCCGTGTCGCTGCCTCACGAGCTCGGGGTCGGCCTAACGCTGGTCGCGCAGCTTGCGGTGCTCGGCGCGCTCGGCGCGTGGCTTTGGCGCAAGCGCAAGCGCACCGATGCGAACTGGAAGGGTCGCGGAATTTATATTTCCGCCGTATTGATCGCCGTGTTCGCAGTGCTCAATCTGATTGTTGCCGGACAGCCGTGGGGCATCGTCTACGGGCTTGGCCTATGGGGCGCAAAGATCGCTACTTGGTTCGGCGCCGATCTCACAGGCAACGCGTATTGGGGCCGCGCGGCGCAGCAGCTGCATATCGATTCGTCGCTGCTTACCGATGTCACTTCGGTAACCAACATCGGACTCTTGATCGGCGCGCTGATCGCTGCCAATCTTCGCGGCCGAGCGCGGCCTGTGACGAACGCGAACGCGAAGCAATGGCTGGCGGCTATCGTTACCGGATTCGTCCTTGGATATTCGGCGCGGCTTGCGTTTGGCTGCAACGTCGGCGCTTACTTCGCCGGCATTTCGACGGGCAGCCTGCATGGATGGGTGTGGTTCGCTGCGGCCTTTGCGGGCTCGTTCGTCGGCATCCCGCTGCGCGAGCGTCTTGGGCTCAAAGGACGCGCATGAAGCTGACGCGCACTGCAATTTTCGCGATCACGTTTTGGACGGCCGCGCTCGCCTTCGTCGCGATCGACTGGTCGCACGCGACACCGCATAACCGCTTCGATGAGCCGCCGCCCTGGCAGCTGGGGCAGCAGAAAGTCGACGGCGCGGGTCACTGCGCAGCGCCGCTCACTGCTAAATAGACGCCGGCGCTTCGGCGGGCAAGAACCCTTCAATCGACAGATACCGCTCGCCGGTGTCGTAATTAAAGCCGAGCACGCGGGCGTTGCTCTTCAGTTCGGGCAGCTTCTTCGCGATCGCCGCCAGTGCCGCACCGGATGAGATGCCGACCAGGACGCCTTCTTCACGCGCAGAGCGGCGCGCCATCTCGCGCGCTTCTTCGGCTTCGACCAGGATCACACCGTCGAGCAATTCCTTTTTAAGATTGTTCGGGATGAAGCCGGCGCCGATGCCTTGAATCGGATGCGGCGATGGCGTGCCGCCCGAGATCACTGGCGATGCCGCGGGCTCGACTGCGAAAACTCTCAGCTGCGGCCACTTCGGTTTCAACACCTGTGCAAGCGCGGTGATGTGACCGCCGGTGCCTACACCGGTAATCACCGCATCGACGCCTTCCGGAAAGTCGCGCAGCACTTCCTGAGAGGTGGTGCGTACGTGCACGTCGATGTTGGCAGGATTATCAAATTGCTGCGGCATCCACGCGCCCTTTGTTTCGGCTACGAGCTGTTTTGCACGCTCAATCGAGCCCGGCATCCCTTTCTCGCGCGGCGTGAGCTCAAATCTTGCGCCGTAGGCGAGCATCAAGCGACGCCGCTCGATCGACATGCTATCCGGCATCACTAGGATCAGCGGATAGCCTTTGACGGCCGCGACCATCGCCAGGCCGATTCCGGTATTACCCGACGTCGGCTCGATGATCGTCCCGCCCCGCTTGAGTTGACCAGACGCTTCCGCGGCTTCGACCATCGACAGCGCGATGCGGTCCTTAATCGAGGCGCCCGGATTCGCACGCTCCGACTTGATCCATACCTCGGCCTGCGGGGAAATGTCGTTGAACAGCTTGTTGACACGAATGATCGGAGTGTCACCGATCGTCTCAAGAATGTTGTTAGCGCGCATAGAGAGAGCCGTCAGCAATGGATGTGCCTCAATCTTATAAGCTCGCGTTAATGGACCTGGCGATCAACATCGAAGACGTGCGTGGCGCGGCGATCCGGCTGCGCGGAGTTGCGCATCGAACACCGGTCTCCACGTCCAGCACGGCCAACGAACGCACCGGCGCGCAACTGTTCTTCAAGTGCGAGAACCTGCAGAAAATGGGCGCTTTCAAGTTCCGCGGTGCTTACAACGCGCTTGCGCAGTTCACTATGGAGCAACGTCGTGCGGGCGTTGTCGCATTCTCGTCCGGGAATCACGCGCAGGCAGTCGCACTGTCGGCGCGATTGCTCCACATTCCGGCGACCATTTTGATGCCGACGGACGCACCGCAGATGAAGGTTGATGCGACGCGCGGTTATGGAGCCGAAGTGCAGCTCTTCGATCGCTATAAGGAAGACCGCGAAGCGATCGGACGCAAGCTTGCGTCCGATCGGGGCATGACGCTGATTCCGCCATTTGACCATCCGCATGTGATGGCGGGTCAAGGCACCGCCGCGCTCGAGCTGGTCGAGGAAGTGGGTCAACTCGACGTCTTGCTGGTGTGCGTCGGTGGTGGCGGTCTGATCTCCGGTTGCGCGGTCGCAGTCAAGCATTCGTTGCCTGACTGCCGGGTCATCGGCGTCGAGCCTGCCGCCGGTAACGACGTGCAGCAATCATTTCGCCGCGGCGAGATCGTGCACATCGACGTTCCACGTACCATCGCCGATGGTGCGCAGACCCAGGCGCCCGGGCATTTCACGTTCCCGGTGATCAAGGCGCTGGTCGATGATGTACTGACCGTCACCGATCAACAACTCGTTTCGGCGATGCGGTTTTTTGCCGAGCGAATGAAAATGGTGGTCGAGCCGACCGGCTGCCTCGCGGCCGCTGCCGCACTTGAAGGCTTGCTTGACGTCCGCGGACAAAAGGTCGGCGTCATTCTGAGTGGCGGCAATATCGATGTTGACCGCTACGCGACGCTGCTAGGCAGCCGGTAGCAACTGCCGTAGCGCTGCTCGGCAGAACGCTGAGCAGCAAATTGCCGCCGTGCATCACCCCTTTCCAATCGTTTCACGCGTGCGTGCCTCCCTAGGATGTTCGTGCATTTGGAGGTTTCATGCGAGTGGTTCGCACCATTGTCATTGCAATCGCGTTTGCGGCGCGCTCGCACGCCAGCGCGGCCGAGCTCGACGGCACGATCGTCGGAGTGGCCGACGGCGATACAGTGACGCTTCTCGATGCTTACCATACGCAGCACCGCATTCGATTGGACGGCATCGATGCTCCGGAACGTACGCAGCCCTACGGACAGCGAGCCCGGCAATCACTGGCGTCGCTCGCGCACGGTCGCGCAGCCCATGCAGACTGCCCGAAGGT
>DATLMT010000419.1:0-29976 GCA_035537135.1 Burkholderiaceae bacterium
CGTTCTGCGGAGCGGCAGCCATCGTCTCGATGACCTTGCGGTTGGACCGGGTCGTGATGACTGTCGCGCCCTCGGCGATGAAGCCGCGCAAGCCACCGATGTGGTCGCCATGATGATGCGTGACCGCGATATAGCGAATCGGCTTGCCGGGGATTGTTTCCTTGATGCGCTTGATGACCGCATCGGCGCCCTCGCTGGTGCCGGGTGCTTCGACGGCAACAATGTAGTCCTTGAATTCGACTGCCATCGTGTTCTGATTCTGGCCCGCGACGTTGTGAATCACGTACACGCCATCCGCCAGCTTCTCCACGCTCGGCTTCAATGTTAGCGGCAAGGCCGGAACTTTACGGAACGCGGCGTCGGATACTTCGAATGACTTGTCGGCGTCGGCGGGATTAAATTCGGCCTTGACCTTGTAGCGTGCGACAACGTCCCCCGCCAGCCGCCACGTCCAGGTTTGCGGCACTTTCAGTTTTCCCGCGACGACGTAATCGGAGAACATGATCTCGGAGGATTGCTGACCGCGCAGCGGATCGGTAATGACCAGCTCGTACTTGGAAACCAGACCGCTTTGCGCGTCGACGTACAGCGCAACCTGCTGCGTATCGGGCATCACGAACGTAACGACATTGTGCTTACGGCCGTCAAATGGCGCTTCGCCAAGGTAGCGCAGCGAGTTCGCGCCATCGAGCGCCTGCCGCAAGATCAGATGTGGAAGTCGCCGGTAATACTGGACGAATTGCTGCTGTGACGTTTGCTCGACAGGAATAGGTGTCGCCGTACGCGCGCGATGGTCGTAGACGGTGCCTTCGCCCAGTTTGATGATAACTGTGTTGTGGCCGTCAAACCCTGCGCCGCTCACGCGCTGCTCAAGATGCAGTCGATTGTCTTTGAGGTCGAAAGTGAGCGCCTCGTGAAACTGGCCGGACTCGAAGGGAGGAGCCGGTGTCGGCATCTGCAAGCGAGGCCACGTTTCGCCTTGCAACTGCAGCTTCAGTGTTTCGATGCTCTGAAGCGCGTCGCGTCCTCCAATCGCCGCTACCGCTGAGTCGATCACTTTGCGTGCTCGCTCTTGCGAGCGGTTCGTCAGCGTGGCCGAAACTGCGGCGGACGCCAGTGATGTACACAGTGCCAGCAGCAACAGGCTTTTGCGCATGGTCGCCTCCAAGAATGAGCGCGGCGACTCTAGCTTTCCGTGCGTATCGCCGCGCACGTAAGCGACGAGCCGGCGATCAGCGGGACGAAACGGTTGCCCGCGACGACAGAACGGGCGGCTACTGGCTGGCGGTGATGCCGCCGTCGACGTACAGAACTTGGCCGGTCGTGAAGCACGCCGCGGGTGCGCACAGAAAGAGCACGGGTCCGACGACGTCTTTCGGCTCGGCGACGCGCCCCATTGGAATGCGCTCAAGCAGGTAGCGGCGCGTGGTCTCGTTGTCGAGCCAGTGTCGGCCCATCGGGGTCGCGACCACCGTCGGCGCGACACCGTTGACGCGAACTCGATGCGGCGCCAGCTCAGATGCGTGCTGCTTGATCAGCATGACCAGCGCACCCTTGGTGGCGCAGTACGCCGAATAGCCGCGTCCGCGCATCGCCAGCTGTGCGCGCACCGACAGCAAGTGCACCTGCGCGCCCCCACGGCCGTCGGCCACCTGATGGCGCGCGCACGCCTGCGCGACGAACATCGCCGCTTTTACATTGACGCGGTAAATTTCGTCGAACTTTTCTTCGCTGACGTCCGCCAGTAGCTGCTCGCGCTGGATGCCGATGCAATTGACCAGCAGATCAAGACGGCCGTGCTGATGGTGGGCGCAATCGACGGCTGAGCGCATCGACTCGAGGTCTTCTGCATCGGCGACCGCTGCATCCGCCTGCAGCCCCGCCTTGCGAATCGCCGCAGCGAGTGCGTCTGCTCTTTCTGCACTGCGTCCGACAATCACAGGAATCGCGCCTGCCAGTGCGAGTCCCCAACAAACCGCTTCACCGATGCCGCCGTAGCCACCGGGCACGAACGCGACCTGGCCATCGAGCCGGAACTGTGCAGCAAGCTCGCGGGTGTAGTCGATGGGGGATGTCATCAGTCAATCCATCAGCAAGCCGCCGTTGATGTCGACGATCTCGCCGGTGATAAACCCGGCCAGCGGCGACGCCAGGAAGCGCACGACATGCGCGAACTCTTCCGGCTCGCAAAATCGTCCGACCGGAATCGTCGCCAGCAGTGCCGAACGCTGTGATTCACTCAACCCTTCGGTCACCATCGGCGTGCGCACGTACGCTGGTGCAATGCCGTTGACCGTGACACCATCGGGTGCCAGTTCGCGCGCGAGCGAAAATGTCATTGAGCTCAGCGCACCTTTTGAAACAGCGTAAGCCGAGCCTGCGGTTAAACCGCCGGTCTTCGCCGCCAGCGAAGTCGTATTGATGATGCGCCCCCAGCGCTGTCGCGTCATCGCCGGGATCACCGCTCGCGCAAGAAAGAAAGCAGCATCCAGGTTGATCGCTAGCACGCGGCGCC
The DNA here is from genome assembly GCA_035537135.1 of Burkholderiaceae bacterium. Lineage (GTDB taxonomy): Bacteria > Pseudomonadota > Gammaproteobacteria > Burkholderiales > Burkholderiaceae_F > JACCZX01. The sequence continues at coordinate 2,516 of DATLMT010000419.1, forward strand.
ACTCACTTTCGTCGGTCGCCTGCGACTTTGAGTTGGACAGCACGCCCGCGTTGTTGAGCAGAATGCCAACCTCCCCCAATTGGGACTCGATGCGCCCGACCAGCGCAGGCATCCCATCAATCGAAGTCAGATCGGCCGCGAAAGCAGTGCCGTCGGTAACTTCAATCGCCGCATGGTCGAGCCGCTCGCTCGCCAGATCGACCAACGCAACACGACACCCGGCAGCTGCAAGCGCGTGCGCGGCGGCGAGCCCCATCGGTCCCGCCGCGCCGGTTACGAGCGCGACTTTGCCATTCAACTCAGACATCGAGCACGCTTTTCTTGCCCGCCAGACCGCGCGCGCGCAGCGTCACGACCACGATGAAGAGGATGTACATCGAAACGATTGCCCAGTCACCGGCGAACGCGCCCGTCAGTCCCACGACCATTCCGACTAACAGGCCCGCCGCTACGGCACCCCAGAAGCTGCCTACACCGCCCAGCACTATGATCAGGAAAGCAGGCACGACCGCATCGACACCCACCTGCGGACGAATTCCCCATACCGGTGCGAGCACGATGCCTGCCAGCGCGGCCAGCGCAACGCCGAGCGCGAAGACACCGAGCCGCAGCTGTGTCAGATTGATGCCCAATGCACGAATCATCTCGCTGTCGTATGAGCCGGCCTTGATCTTCGCGCCATAGGAGGTGCGCTCAATAAAGAGCCACAGCGCGCCGATCGCGAGCGCAGCGGCAGCCGCCGCATAAAATCGATAGCGCGCAAACAAGAGATCGCCGATAACCACCGAGCCTTGTAGCGCTTCCGGCGTTGGCAGCACGCGCTCGCGCGATCCCCATATCGCGCGGATTGCTTCCTCGATCACGATCGCGGCCCCGAAAGTCAACAACAGCGCGTACAGCGGATCTTTGCCGTACGTCCGCCGCAGCGCCAACTCGAGGATCATGCCGAACGCGCCGACGATTACGGGCGCCAATACCAGCGCGATCGCGTAGCGCACCGCAAGCGGCAGCGCCAGCCACCCGGCAGCGGTCTCGGGTGGCAATGGCGGCGCGACGATCATCAGCGCCACATACGCGCCGAGCGCGAAGAACGAACCGTGCGCCAGGTTGATCGTCTCCATCAGCCCCACGATCAGCATGAAGCCAAGCGCAAGCAGTGCAAACAGCAGCCCGAGCGCGATGCCGTTGACCAGATGCGGCGCGAGCGTGGCGAGCATTATTCAGGGACGGCTAAATACAATGGCACGAGTTGTGACTATTGCTCGTAAGACGGCGTCGCCTCGTACGACTCGAGCTTGCACGCGCTGACTGCGGCCTTGTCTTCGACGTCGGCCGGCGGCACCCAGGACATGATCTTGAAGATGTCGTCCTTTTCAGCGGGCGTGTCGTTGTAGCTCGCCATATAAATGGTCTGCTGCATCTGGTGCGTGGCCGGGTTCATGTACGCATCGAAGTGCTGCATCCGGTCGCGCGCACTGACCTTGAGATTTTCGAGCTGCTTGATGACCGCGATGTTATTGGTACTGCCGGCGCGCTCACACGCACGCAGCAACTCGCGCGTCGCCATGTAGCCGTTGTAATAGACGTTGCCCGGTACCCGAATCGCCATCCCGGGAAATGTCTTCTGATACTGCGCGACGAACTCCTTGACGCCCGGCAGATCGAGCCGGTAGTACCAAGTGGTGCCGAACACGCCGAACATCGCGTCCGGGCCGAGCCCATAGACGTCAGGCCAATCCTGCTGATTGTTGATCCACGCCATGCGCTTGTGCAGTCCGGCTTGGATCACCTGCTGGCGCATCGACTTCTGGTCGTCGCCGCCGACCGCCGCTGCGACTACGTCCGGCTTCATCTGCTGCAGTCGCAGCAGATACGAAGTGAAGTCGCGCGTGTTCTGCGGTACCAGGATCTCGCCGATGATTTTTCCGCCTTGTGCCTCCACCAGCTGCCGCGTGGCTTTCGACGTGTCGTGCCCCCACACGTAGTCGTTGGTCACCAGCACCCAGTTGTTGCCGTTGACCTTCATCGCGTTCTTGACGATCGCCTGTGCGAAGTTGCTGCCGTTGCCGTCCCACACGAACTTGGTACGGTGGCAGTTCTGCCCGGCCTCAGTCGGCGAGCTCGAATTGGTGTTCATGTAAACAACACCATATTTCTGCGCCACCTGGGATATTGCGTTCGCCACACCCGAGTGCAGCGCGCCGATCAAAAAAGCGACGTTATTGCGCGTGATCATGCGCTCGGCCACGCGCGAGCCGGTGGCCGGCGTCGTTTCGGTATCGATATGAATATGCTCGATTGGCCGGCCCAGCACGCCGCCCTTGTCGTTGAATTCCTTGATCGCGAGCATCGCGCCCAGACGTTCATCGCTGCCGCTGGCCGCGTATTGACCACTTGCGTCCATCGTCAGCCCGAGCACCAGCGGTTTTTTCTGCGCGGTTTGTGACCACACATGGTTATGTTTCCACGGGCCGTAGAACGGTGCGACACCGTAGAGTCCGGCGGTGGCCGCGCTCAGAGCGCTAGCCTTGAGCAGGCGACGACGTGTTGATGCGTCGGGCGTGGGGTGTTGAAGCTTCTTTGACTGTTTCATTGTCGTCTCCTGTACGTCCTATGTGTCATTCGCTCACGCGCGCGGACGTCGTGCTAGCGCGGAACGATCTTGATACCGTTTAACTTCTCCTGCGCCTCGATCAGTGACGGCATGAAGCGCTCTCCGAGACCGAGCGCCGTCGCCTGCACCAAAGCCTGATGTACCGCTTCGCCGACGTAACTTGCCGCGCCGTGCGACTCCGCCAAGTGGGTGTAGTAGCTCATGTCCTTGCGGCCATTGGCGATCGTGAACTTCATTCCCGTCAGATCGCCTTCGACCGCTTTGCTTGCGATCATTTGGAACACGCCTGAGTTGACGCCACCTGCCGAGATGACTTCCAGCAGCTTGCGCAACGACAGTCCGCTCTTGGCGGCGATGCCGAATGCTTCCGCGGTGCTGGTCGCGATCGACAGCGCAAGAAAGTTGTTGACCAGCTTCAGCACATGGCCGTGGCCCGGCGGTCCGACGTGAATGACGTTCTCGCAAAACGCTTTCATCACCGGCTGCAGCCGTTCGAAATTTGCCGCATCGGCACCGACCATCGTGTTCAACCGGCCTTCTTCAGCCTCCTTCGGTGTGCGCGCCAGCGGCGCGTCGATATACGGGACTCCGCGCTCGGCGAGGTCGGCACGAATGCGGGCCGTGGAATTGGGCTCGCTGGTCGAGCAGTCCACGATCAGCATGCCGTCACGCGCGGCCGCGAGCATCCCGTCTGCGCCGTAAATGATTTCTTCGACCTGAGGCGAGCCGGTTACGCAGAAAAAGACGATGTCACTCGCAGCAACGAGCGCTCGTGTGTCTTTGACTTCGACTGCGCCCGCTGCGGTCAGATCGGCGAGGTTGGCGCGGTTGCGATGAACTTTGAATGCCAGCGGATACCCTTTGGCAAGCAGGTGCTTGGCCATGCCGTGGCCCATTAGGCCGATGCCGACGAATCCGATGCGCTCCATGTTCTGCGGTGTCCTGTCGATTTATGTGTTGGTGGAGGCGAGCGCAGGCGGCGCTTGCGCTGAGACTGCATGCCGTGCATCGGCAAAGCGCCGTACCAGCCGCACGTAACGCTGCGAAATCGCTTCGATTGCAGCGGCATCGTCGATTTCGCCCGTGAACCATGTGCGCGCGGTCTCGCCAAATATCGTGCGCCCAACGGCAAAGCCTCGGCACAGCGAATGGGTGGCCGCTTCGGCGAGCTGTTCGGCCAGCTCGTCGATCTGCGCATCCAGGCCGAGCACAAGCACACCGCGACAATAAGAGTCAGCACCCCGTATTGCGCTATCCAGCCGCTTCCATCCTTGCGCATTCGAGGGCGCGGGCAGCTTCCACCAATCGGGCAGCACGCCGGCTGCCGCAATTGCGGTGACGGCGCGGGCCAACACCTCGTCAGCATCGCGCGGGTCGTCGCGGAGCATCGGCGGAATCACTTCAAGCAGAAGCTCGCGACCGGAGTCTTCGCACGCCTTACGGAGATCGTGCAGCGTTGCGATCTGCTCGCCTCTGAGCGTCGGAGGATCATCGGCATCAAACGCCACCAGGCACTTCGCGATATGGCGGGCCGGCCATTCGCGCAACATCGACTGCACGTTGCGGCCGTGCTCGAAGCGCAGCGGACGCGAACCGGGATCCTCGACCGGCCGCGCTATCCACCAGCCGGACTCATCGAGCTCGGGTAGCAGACCGGCGCCATATCTATCATCGAGTATCAATCCGTACGTTGCACCGAGACCTGCGGCGCGGACGCTGGCACGCTGTGCAGCGCGCGCGACCAGATGTTTGAACTGTGAGATGCGGGTCACTGGCGTGTTCAGGTCGGACGCGAGTTGCTCGAGGGGCGCGCGGTGATCGAACGCCAGCGCCGCGATCCATGGCGGCGCTGGCCGTCGCGTGGTGGCGTGGTGCAGGCGGTTCAGTGCAGCGTCTTCACGCAATCGCGGCGTGGCAGAACCGTATCGCAGAAAGTGTTCGAGCTCGACGGCGGTCGGAATGGCGGGTGCGCAGCCGTGGCGCGATACAACCAACGCGCCGCACGCGTTAGCGCGGCGTCCACACTCCGCCAACGATGCGTCGCGCAGCCATCCGCTCAAAAATCCCGCCATGAATGCGTCGCCCGCGCCGAGCACGTTGAACACTTCGATCGGAAACCCCGGCACGTCGATCGGGGCAGCGCCGCGCGCTCCCGGATAAATCGTACAGCCTGATTCGCCGCGCTTGACCACCAGCGTCGCAGCCGATGCCCGGCGCAGTGCGTGCGCGGCACTGCGTGAATCGCTGGTATCGGCGGCGATGCAGAACTCTTCTTCGGTCCCGACGATCAAATCGCAAAGAGCGATGATCGGTTGCAGGGTGGCGCTGACCGAAGACGCCTGGACGTAGCGTTTCTCCCCGTCGGCAAGCGGTGCGAGTCCCCAAAGAACCGGCCGGAAATCGATGTCGAGGACGACGCGCCCACCGGCGGCTCGCGCTGCGTCGATCGCGGCGCGGCACGCTGCATGAGTTCCCGGTTGCGACAGATGCGTGCCGGAGATCAGCACTGCGGTGGCGGTCGCGATGTAGCGTGAATCGATGTCAGCCGCTTCGAGCGCCATGTCGGCACAATGGTCGCGATAGAAAAGCAGCGGAAACGCGGTGCGGCTTCGAATACTCAGAAATACGAGGGCGGTCAGGCGTTGCGGGTCAAGGCGCACGTGGCTGACATCAACGCCCTCGCGCGCGAGTGTGTCGAGCACGAACCGGCCGTTTTGCTCGTCGCCGACGCGCGTCAGCATGGCGGCCTCAAGGCCTAGGCGGGCGCATCCGACGGCGGTATTGGCGGGCGAACCGCCGAGGTAACGCGCGAAGGTCGTCACGTCTTCGAGACGCGCGCCAATCTGCTCTCCGTATAGATCGACCGCGGCGCGTCCGATGCAAATGACGTCGAGTTTCCGCGGCAATGCACCGTCCTTCATCGACGCTCTTTCTTGAACGCTCTTCTGCCCGAGGCGTGCGGGGAGCGCCGGTTCGCACGCCCGGCCATCAACCGGTGCCCGACGGCGACGACCAGCGATTGCGCGAGTACGATCGGCTCGACCAGCGAACGAAACGCGGCGCCGCCGTCGTCACCGATGGCAAAGGAAAGCGTGGCCACGCGCATCAGCGGAGACAACTTGCTGTCGGTGATCGCGATCACCGCGGCGCCCCGTTTGCGGCAGCTGTCGGCGATCTCGACAATCTCGTCGGTGTAATTGCGAAAGCTGACTGCGATCACCAATTCGTCGGCGGTGATGCGTGCGGCGAACTCGCGATTCATTCCGCCCACGTTGTCCAGCAATTGCGTTCGGACCTCGAGCTGATTTAGCGCATAGGCGAGATATGCGGCAACCGGAAACGAGCGCCTCGCAGCAAGCAGATTGATTTGTGATGCGGCGGCGATCAATTCGACTGCCTGCGTCAGCAGCCGATCGTCCACTGCGTGCTGGAAGCGCTGCAGCTCGGCGATCGCCTGAACCGCCTGGGCGTGGAAAACAGCGCCAGGCGACGTGGCTTTCGGAGCGCGTGACTGCAACCGCTCGATACGCTCGCGATACGTCAGCGTACGCGCGCGCAACCGCGTCCGAAACAGCTGGCGCAGCTCTGCGAAGCCGTCGCAATCGACGGCAGCGGCAAAGCGCACCAGCGCAGAGGGCTGTACGCCGATCTGCTCGGCCAGTTGCGCAGCGGTGCCGAGTGCAAAATCCTCGGGTGCGTCGAGCGCGAATCGGGCAATGCGCTGTAACTGACCCGGCAACCGCGGAAAGCGCTCGGTGATTTTTCCCGCGAGCTCTTCGTAGCTGCTGGGCCCGATAAACCGCTTCCGCCCGCTACTTATGGCTTGCGATTGCATCGTCTGGCTTGATAAGTCTCATTGCTTTGCGGAACATTAGAACGTAGATTACGTTTTGTCCAGAAACAGAACAAATATTCTAAAGCGGCTGCGGGGAGACTTGTGGCAGGCGTCCTAAGCACGCAAACGCGGGTTGTCGTACCTTCATTCGGGGTTGCAACGGCGCCGCGGTTCGCGCTCGCGTTCGGTGTCGTGCTCGCGCTGTTTGCAACCAGCCCGCTTTGGCTCGGCACCGTTGGGCTTTATCAGTACCTCGCTCTGGAAGTACTGATCTGGAGTCTGTACGCGCTGGGCTACAACCTCCTGCTCGGCTACGGTGGCTTACCTTCGTTCGGTCATGGCGCCTTCTTCGGCGTTGGCGCCTACGCGGCCGGGCTTGCCCTGAAGCAGGCCGAGATTGGATTGATCGCCGGCATGGTTACTGCGGTCGCTGCGGCCGCATTTTTCGGCGCCATCGTCGCAGTATTCATTTCGCATCGACGCGGCATCTACTACGCGCTGATGACGATCGCCTTCGGCCAGTTGGCGTGGTTTGTGTCGATCAAGTGGCACAGCGTAACCGGCGGCGAGGATGGACTGCTGAACATTCCGCGGCCGCCGCTCGACCTTGGCTTCGTTCAGTTTTCGTTGACATCGCATGCAGCGCTTTTCTATTTCGCGCTGGCGCTGTTCGGTGCGATCGCATGGGCGCTGTGGTACCTGATCGACACGCCGTTCGGGCGCGTACTAGGTGCCGTAAAGCAGAACGAGATGCGTGCGGCTTACTGCGGCCACAACGTCTGGCTCGTCAAGTTCACTGTGTTCGTAATGTCGTGTGCGATCGCGGGGTTAGCCGGGGGGCTATTCGCGCTGGCACAGCAGTCGGCGTATCCGAACGTGATGAGTCTCAACAATTCCGGCTACGTGGTGATGATGGTGCTGATCGGCGGCGGACTGGTGAGCTTCTGGGGGCCGGTGATCGGTGCCGTGTTCTTCATCATCGCGCGCGATTTGCTTGGCGCCTACACCGAGCTTTGGCTGCTGTGGTACGGACTGCTGTTCATGGCGCTCGTGCTGTTCAAGCCGGAAGGCCTTGCTGGAATGCTGCAACAACTGCGCGATAGAGCGCGCCGGCGCACGACCGATGTCGCTGCTTGAAGCACGCCGCCTGCACAAGCGCTTCGGTCAGCAGATCGTGCTTGACGACGTGTCCTTCACGGTGGAAGCGGGTCAGCTTGCCGGAATCATCGGGCCTAACGGCGCCGGAAAGACGACCTTCTTTAATGTTCTGACCGGCCGCTACAGGCCCGAGCGCGGCGAAGTATTTTTCGACGGCCGCAACATTACCGGTGCTTCGCCCGCCAACATCGCGCGCGCCGGCATCTCGCGCTCGTTCCAGTTGATGAATCTGTTCGACAGCTACAACGCGCTGGACAATGTGATCGTTGCGATGCGGCCTTTGATGAACAAGGCATTTCGGATGACCGGGCAAGTGCGGCGTGACTCTGCCTTGCAAGCGCGCGCCGCTCAACTGCTCGCCGATGTCGGGCTCGCGGGAAAAGAAGCCACACCCGCGAAGGCGCTCGCTTATGGCGATCGTCGCTGTCTGGAGATTGCAGTGGCACTCGCGCCCGAGCCGCGACTGCTGTTTCTCGACGAGCCGACGGCCGGCATGGGCGCGCAGGGCGCACGCCGGCTCACGACCCTGATCGAGCAGCTGCGCCAGCGCACGACCATCGTTGTTATCGAACACGACATGCCGTTTTTGTTTCGTATCGCCGATCACATCTCGGTGATCCAATGGGGCCAGGTGATCGCGCAGGGCACGCCGGCCGAATTGCGCGCTGATCCTTGGGTTGCGCGCAGCAATCTTGGAGGGGTCGCGTGATGTTGCAAATAGAGAATATTTGCACGTTCTACGGCGAAACCCAGGCGTTGTTCGATGTGTCGCTGCAGGTGGGCCCCGGCGAGGTGGTCGCGCTACTTGGCGTGACCGGCGCTGGCAAGACGACTACGCTGCGCTCGATTCTCGGCCTGACTCCCGCGCGCCAGGGCACGATTCGCTTCGACGGCAGCGATGTGACACATCACAGCACGCACCGCATTGCTCGCTCCGGCGTTGCCTGGGTGCCCGAGGAGCGGCGCGTCGTGCCAAGTCTTACAGTAAGACGGAATTTGTCGATTGCCGAGAAGCGGACCCGGTTTCGTCGCTGGACGATCGGCGAGTGCTGTGAAATCTTCACGGCGCTCCAATACCTGCTCGAGCGCGATAGCGAAAACCTTTCGGGCGGAGAGATGCAAATGGTGGCGATTTCGCGCGCACTGCTTGGCAGCCCAGGGCTGGTGTTGATGGATGAGCCGAGCCAGGGCCTGGCGCCTAAGGTCGTGCAGGACGTGATGCGCACCGTGCAGCGGTTGAAGAAGGAAGGCGTCAGCGTCCTGCTGGTCGAGCAGCATGTAGGCGCCGCGCTCGATGTTGCCGATCGCGTGGTCGTGCTCGATCACGGCTCGGTCGTGCATCAAGGCGCAGCTGCCGACTTGCGTAACGACGCAGCGGCGCGCACTCGCTTGCTCGGTGCTTGATTCGATGGCGGATCTGCTGCGCGTCGCCGCTTTGCGCAAGGAATATCGCCACCGCTGGGCGAGCGTGCCCAGCTTCGTGCTGCATGCCGATCTCGCTTTTGCCGAACCGGGAATCGTCGGCGTGCTTGGTCCGAACGGCTCAGGCAAGACGACGCTGTTCGAATTAATTACCGGCTCGAATGCGCCCACCGCCGGCTCAGTGCACGTCGACGGGCAGGACATTCACAGCGTTCGGCGCAACGAGCGGGGCCAGCTTGCGCGGCATTATCACCAGTCGTATCAGATCCGGCGCTTCCGATCGTGGAGGCCCGAGGCAATGCTGGCGCACGCCGCGCGCGAAGAGGCTTTGGTTCACCTGTTCGACGAGCCACAGCTGAACACGCAGGACGGCTACATCGGGTTCATGCTACGGTTCTTCGAGAACCTGCGGCGCCGCGACCGGTTGCTGTTCGTCTGCCTGCATCCGCAGGAGCGTTGGCAGCTCGATTTGTTGCGCGAAATTGCCGCCAGCTTCGTGTTTGTTGAACGTGGCCAGGTATCGCGGCACGCCACCTTCGAGGAACTAATATGCGTGCCTGGAGCGCGCGATTATCTCGGCCATCTGGCCGGAGCGGAATAGCGATATGGGAAAAAACGAAGTAGCACTCGCCGACATAACACATTGGATCGCCGGGCGCCGTGGCGGCGTTCCAAACGGCCACAGCGATCGCACAGGCGAAGTCTTTAATCCAGCCACTGGAGACGTCACCGGTTCTGTGCGGTTAGCGGATGCCGGCACGGTCGACGCCGCGGTCAGTGCCGCGCTTGCGGCGCTGCCCACATGGAGCGCGACCTCACCGCCGAATCGAGCGCGTGTGATGTTCCGCTTCAAGGAGTTGCTGGAGCGCAATCACGACGCGCTGGCGTCGATCATCACGAACGAGCACGGCAAAGTGTTCAGCGATGCCAAAGGCGAAGTACAGCGCGGCATCGAGATTGTCGAGTTCGCATGCGGCGCGCCGCAGCTGCTCAAGACGCAGTTTTCGGACAACATTGGCGGCGGCATCGACAACTATTCGTTGCGCCAACCGCTTGGCGTGGTCGCCGGGATTACGCCGTTCAATTTTCCAGTGATGGTTCCGATGTGGATGTTTCCGCTGGCGCTTGTATGCGGAAACACTTTCGTGCTGAAGCCATCCGAGCGCGATCCGTCGGCATCGTTGCTGCTAGCTGAACTGCTGCAGCAAGCGGGATTGCCTGACGGTGCGTTTAACGTCGTGCAAGGGGACAAGGAAGCGGTCGACGCGATTCTTGCGAATAAAGGCATCGCCGCCGTCAGCTTCGTCGGCTCGACGCCGATTGCGCAATATATCCATGCCGAAGGCACACGCCACGGCAAGCGTGTACAGGCGCTGGGGGGCGCCAAAAATCACATGGTCGTCATGCCGGACGCCGATCTCGATCATGCGGCCGACGCGCTCACTGGCGCCGCGTATGGGTCGGCAGGCGAGCGCTGCATGGCGATATCCGTATGCGTAGCGGTTGGCAACGTCGCCGATCCGCTGATTGACAAGCTGAAATCGCGCATCGGCGCGCTGCGAATCACCGGCGGCATGGACGCAACGGCAGATATCGGTCCGTTGGTCACAGGCGCACATCGCGAGAAAGTGCTTGGTTACATCGACCACGGTGTGCGCGAAGGCGCGCGGATCGTGTGCGACGGACGCACTCACGAAGCCGCAACGCAAGCCGGATTTTTCCTCGGCGCAACGCTGTTCGACAAAGTCGAACCGTCGATGCGAATTTATCGTGAAGAGATTTTCGGGCCAGTGCTCGGCGTCGTGCGCGTCCCCGACCTCGCAGCGGCACTAGAGATCGTCAACTCGCACGAGTACGGTAATGGCGTGGCCATTTACACCGCCGACGGCGGCACCGCGCGCGACTTCGCGCGCAGCGTGCAAGCAGGCATGGTCGGAGTCAATGTGCCGATTCCGGTGCCAATGGCGTTTCACTCGTTCGGCGGCTGGAAGCGCTCGATGTTCGGCGACCACCACGCATACGGCGAAGAGGCAATTCGCTTCTACACGCGCTACAAGTCGGTCATGCAGCGCTGGCCTGACGCGGCAGCAACCAAAGGGCCCGAGTTCGCGATGCCGGTGCACAAGTAGCCTGCCGAGCCTGATTCGTCGCGCTCCGTAAACTGCGCCTCGCCGGGCGTGACCACCCGGCGGTCGAACAAGAGGTGCACCATGCTGCAATTTCGATTGCGGCGATACCTGTTGGCGGTTCTTTCCTGCGCGGTGACGGTGAACGCTGCATTTGCGCAGGTCGCACCGGTGCCGGACTTGGCCCCTGCACCGCTCGCTCGCCCGAGGATTGGCCTCGTTCTTTCCGGCGGCGGCGCGCGTGGCGCGGCTCACATCGGCGTGCTCAAGGTTCTGGAGGAAATGCGCGTGCCGGTCGATGTGATCGCAGGCACCAGCATGGGGGCGATCATCGGCGCCGCGTATGCCACCGGCACGACAGTGGCTGAGATGGAACGAACGATCAGATCGATTACCACCGACCGCTTGTTTACCGATCAGCCGCCCCGTCAGGATCAGTCGATGCGGCGCAAGGACGACGACCTCCGGCCGTACTTGGTTCCCGAATTGCCCATAACTGCCGACGGCGTGCTACTGCCGAAAGGAGTGGTGACGGGCGTTGCGCTTGAAAGCGAACTGCGGAAGCTCGTACAGATCACCAGTGTGCGCAGTTTCGACGAGCTGCCAATTCCATTCCGCGCGATCGCCACGGACATCGGCACCGGGGAGATGGTGGTGCTGAAAGAGGGCAGTGTCGTGCAGGCGATACGCGCTTCGATGTCGGTACCGGGGGCAGTCGCGCCGGTCGAAGCAGGACCGGACGGGAAACGACGGCAGCTAGTCGACGGGGGATTGGTGCGCAATCTGCCGGTCGACATCGCACGTGCGATGGGAGCCGACGTCATCATTGCCGTCAACCTCGGCACGCCGCTGCTGAAGCCCGAGCAGATCACCTCGGTGCTTAGCGTGTCTTTGCAGATGATCAACATCCTGACGGAGCAGAACGTCGGCCGCTCGCTGGCCGAGCTGAAGCCGCAGGATGTTTTGATCATGCCCGAGCTCGGCGAGTATTCGGCCGCCGACTTCGACAATCTTTCGAAGACAGTGCCGATCGGCGAGGCGGCGGCGCGTGCGCTGGCCGGTCGCTTGCGTGAGTTTTCATTGCCGCCCGCGCAGTACGCGACACTGCGCGCGCAGCAGGTCGCACCCGCGGCGCTCGCCGCGTTGCCGATCGAAGCGATCAGGGTCGACGGTACGCGCGGTGTCAGCGAGGCCGCTGTGCTGGAGGCGATGCAGACACGCATCGGCGCGCCGCTCGATCGCGACACGATCGATCTTGACCTGCGGCGCATCTTTGGCCGCGGTGATTTTGAAACCGTCAATTACACCGTGCAGCAGATCGACGGTAAGCGCACGCTAGTGGTGCTCGTCAAAGAGCGGCCCGAGCGCAACTACGTGCGCTTCGGCCTGCAGCTCGAGGCATCGCTCGGCGCTCAAGCCGATTTCAACCTGCTGGCATCGCATCGTATGAAGTGGCTGAACTCACTGGGTGGTGAGTGGCGCAACGAGGTTGTTCTCGGGCGGGATGTCTTGATATCCAGCGAGATCTATCAGCCACTGTCGGCGCGGCAATATTTTTTCGTCGCTCCGCGTGCAAGTTTTTCGATCGACCGATTCGATCTATATGCCGATGGGTTGCGCCTGGCCGAGTACAGGGATCAGACAACGGTGGCCGGGATTGGCTTCGGCGTTAACTTCTTGCAGTACGGTGAAGCTCGTGTCGGAGCGCAGGTAGGCAAGCGCGAGCTAGAGCTGCGCAGCGGCGGCGTCTTCTTTCTACCCGGCAGCGATTTTGGTCCGCTCGCGTTGCCAACGGTGGGCCGCTTCGATATTGGCGCGTTTACGCTATCAGCCAAGCTCGACCGCCTCGACAGCATCGACTTCGCGAAGCACGGTTACTACGCGCGCGCCGACGTGCACATTTCAAGCGATTTGCTCGGTGCCGACGAGCGCTACACACGCTGGAACGCGGTGGTAAGCGCGCCGTTGACTTGGCGTCAGCACACGATCGAAGCGACCTTCGCCGCTGGCGGGAAGTTCGGTTCCGATGAAGTCCCGGTGTACGAGCAATTTGGGCTAGGCGGCTTTCTGAACCTGTCAGGTTTGTCGCGCGGCCAGTTGCGCAGCGACCGATTTCTGTTCGGGCGCCTTATTTATCGAAGCAAGGTCACCAAGGTGCCGCGGTTCGAAGGCGTCAACGTCGGCATCTCGTTGGAGGCGGCGCGCCTCCAGCCGCTGATTCCGATTTGGCGCGGGAAGCCCGTTAACGGCGACTTGACGGTGGGCGCCGGCGCGCTGTTCGTCGGCATCGATTCGGTGCTGGGTCCACTTTACTTTGGCATTGGCTATGCAAATCGCGACAACATCGCGGTCTATCTCTATCTCGGGCGCCCCTGACGTTCATACTTCGCGCAACGATCGCCGATACTGAATCGCCTCCGCGACGTGCGACGTGGCAAGCTCGGTTGCGCCGGCCAGATCCGCAACGGTGCGCGACACCTTTAGCACGCGGTGATACGCGCGCATCGACCACCCGAGTCGAACCGCGGCCGCGTGCAGCAGTGATTTGACGGCGCCGGACACGGTGCATACCTGATCGATCTCCGAGGGCTGCAAATGATCGTTCAGCTTGCCCTGTCTCGCGAGTGCCTGGTGATACGCCTTGCGCACGCGCTCTGCGACGAAGCGCGTCGGCTCACCGTCGCCCATCGTCGTTAGCTCCTCCTCGGTGAATGAAGACACTTCGACACGCATGTCGATACGATCGAGAAGCGGCCCCGAGATGCGGTCCTGATAACGCGCGACCAGATCCGGCGTGCAGTGGCACTCGATCGTCCGGTGGCCAAAGTAGCCGCATGGACACGGGTTCATCGCTGCGATCAATTGAAATTTGGCGGGATACTCGACCTGGCGCGCTGCCCGCGACACGGTGATACGGCCTGATTCGAGCGGCTGCCTCAACGACTCGAGCACGCGCCGCTCGAACTCCGGCAGCTCATCGAGGAACAACACGCCATGGTGCGCGAGCGAAATCTCGCCAGGCATTGGCGGATTGCCGCCGCCCACCAATGCGACGGCGCTCGACGTGTGATGCGGAGAGCGAAAGATCCGAGTCGCCCAGCGCTGCGTGGCGAACTGCCCCACGATCGACAACACCGCCGCCGATTCAAGCGCTTCGTCGGTCGTCATCGGCGGAAGAATTCCGGCGAAGCGCTGCGCCAACATCGTTTTGCCTGTGCCCGGGGGGCCCACGAGTAACGCGCTGTGACCGCCGGCAGCGGCGATTTCGAGCGCACGCCGCGCGGCCAGCTGGCCCTTGACGTCAAACATATCCGGATAGGTCGGCGGTGTAAGCCGAACCATTGCCTGGTGCGCTTCGATGCGCTGCGCGCCCGCCTCCCCTGAAACTGCGCGCAGATGCTCGACCACTTGCAACAGCGTCTTTGCAGGATAAATTGGCACCTGCCCCACAAGCGCTGCTTCATCGGCACTCTCCGACGGGACAATGAAGCCACGCGGCGGCGGTTTGTCGGCACTGCGCCTTTCGCCATCGCCGGAGCCGGCCAGCGTGACTGCGTACGCCATCGCAAGCGTGCCACGCACCGGCCTTAACTCACCGGACAACGACAGCTCCCCGGCGAATTCGTACCGATCAAGTGCGCGCGCCGGCAATTGCCCGGTCGCGGCGAGAATACCCAGTGCGATTGGCAAATCGAAGCGCCCCGATTCTTTCGGCAGATCGGCCGGCGCGAGATTCACGGTAATTCGCCGCATCGGAAAATCGAAGCGGCTGTTTTGCAGGGCCGCGCGCACGCGCTCGCGCGCCTCGCGCACCTCTGTATCTGGCAGCCCGACCAGCGTAAAAGCGGGCAGCCCGTTGGCAAGATGCACTTCGACGGTGACTTCGGGTGCCGACATGCCCGACAAGCCGCGGCTGCGAACGACGGCGAGCGTCATCGCGACGTTGTCATCGAGCAACCGTTAATACCGACATGGCCTGTGATTCTATCGACGCGTCACGGAGTGCCTTGCCAGCACCTTGGCGGCCTAAACCGTTCACGCGATCGAAAAGCCCCTTAATGCCCCCGCATCCCTCTTTTGGGTGCGCGGCGACCCTAATTGGACGAAGGAAAAATGATCCGTTTAGCCTGATATTCGCAAGGGGTGGTCCGCGTCTCCATGGCACGATACAGTCACGGCTCCGTCACTTTTTCTACTCGCAAATCGGCAAGCGAATCTGGTGGCTACTTTTCTTCTCTGCGTCGCGATTTTCGGCACGATCACAGGGCTGTACATCTGGGCGCAGCGCCGCGCGCGCGCGCTCCGCGAACAATCGGCCCGGCGCGAGCAGAGTGCGATGGCACTGATGCTGGCCGGCGGGCAGCTTGACGAAGAGCGGCCGCCTGAATCCGATACGCCAGTTAAGCCGAAAGTGATGGGACGCTTGTTGGACGATGACCCCGCCGAAAAAGCAGCAGCAGCGGCGCGTCATGCGGCGGCGCGAAGCGTGGCCAAGGAAAAGACTCGAGAGCTGCCGCCGCTTGAATACGGCAGTAAGGATTCGAAATCGCGCAGCAAGTCGAAGTCGAACGGTGCGCACAATGGAGCACATCGTGCAGCACCCGTCGAACACGCGGCAGACGGCATGGATCCGATTGAGGATTTGATTTCACAGATCATGGTGCATGAGCCGGAGCAGCACACTCGGCCGCGATCCGCGGCCAAGCCCGCGCCGGCATCAAACGACGCAGTGGCGAAACGCAAGCCCGATGTGATTTCGCCGAACGTGCCACTGCGTGAACTCGTTCTCGCTTGGTATGAAGCGCGTGGCTATCGCGGTTCTCCCGCTTCGCCGGCGGTATGGCCGATCGAACTCGTATTGCGTCATCGCGAGGACGCTGCGCGCGCATATGCCTTCGTCGTTCAAAACGATCATGTGTCGGTTGATCGCATCACTGCACTGATCGAGCAGGCGCGCGAAATCGGCATGATGCGCGTGGCCGTGATCGCCGAGGCCGGATATGAAAGCGGCGCGAAGGAAGTTGCCAAGCGTCGACATGTGCGTTTGATCGACCGCCCGGCCATGGAAGCCGAGTTGTCCGAATTGCAGTTACCTACCGCAGCGAAGATCATTGCGATCGCTCGCAAACGCTCGGCCGAGGCGTCTCCCGCTTAAAAGTCTTTGCCACGCGCTCATAACCTGCAGCGCGTCCCCGATTTAACGCGCGGCGGTCTTGTTCTCAATCTCAGTCAACCTGCGCTCCAGCGCTTCTAGCTTGGCGCGAGTTTTCGCAAGCACTTTGGTCTGAGTATCAAACTCCTCGCGCGTGACAAGCTCGAGACGCGCGAACTGCTGCGTTAACAGCGCCTTCACGTTCTTTTGCATGTCGGCGGCCGGCGTGTTGCGCATCAGCGCCGCCAGCCGATCCTGCAGCTCATCGAGAAACGAGACCTTGTCCATGACGCGAATTTAGCCTATCGCGATTGTTCGCGGGCGTTGCTCCGCAGTCGTGCGCGGGCGCACCGCCACCGTGCACGCAGTTCTTTTATCTCCGACATTTGCACCGCAATCGAACATTTTGGCGCTGCAACAATTGGCATACATGTTGCGTAGAGCCCTCAAGTCTGTTTTTCCAATCACACTCGAGGGGATTTAAAACATGAGAACAGCGCTGGTCGCTTGCGCTATTGCAATGGGCAGTATCGCGCCGTGTGTCTCGGCACAAACCGCAAAGCCGGAACCCGAATTCACCATCAGTGGCAACGCGGGTCTTTTCAGCGACTACCGTTTCCGCGGCTTCACGCAAACCGACTACCGGCCGGCGTTCCAGGGCGGTTTCGACTTCGCGCACAAGTCCGGCTTCTATCTGGGGAACTGGAATTCGAACGTCGAACAGCTGCTTTACAACGGTGCTTCGCTCGAGATGGATTTCTACGGCGGTTACAAGACCACGTTTGGCGATTTTGGCATCGACGTAGGCGTGATCTATTACTACTACCCCGGCACCAACAAGTTCTCACCCGGCGTGGACGCCAAGAACTTCGAGGCGTATATCGGCGGCTCGTACGGCCCGGCGTCGTTGAAGTATTTCTATTCGTTCACTGATTTTTTCGGGCTTAACTCGAACGACTTGGGTCTGCCGGGCAACATCGATACAAAAGGCTCGCAATATCTCGATTTGACGGTGACGTTTCCGTTCGACGGCGGTTGGGCTGTGGTCGCGCATGCCGGCTGGCAGAAGATCAACAACCTGAAGCAGTTCGGGCCGAACGTGTTCGGTGTCCAAGATGACAAGTACTACGATTACAAGCTGGGCGTCACCTACGACATTGGCGGCTCCGGCTGGATCGCGGGCGCTGCCGTGGTCGGCACGAGCAAGAAGAATCTGTTTACCGTCGGCGATGTTTCCGAAGGCGGCGGCAAGACTCGGGGTGTGATTTCATTGTCTAAAACGTTTTAGGTGATCACGATGAAGCTAATCACCGCCGTTATCAAGCCGTTCAAGCTTGACGAGGTGCGTGAGGCGCTGTCCGCTGTCGGCGTGCAGGGCATCACGGTTACAGAAGTTAAAGGCTTTGGACGCCAGAAAGGTCATACCGAGCTGTATCGGGGCGCCGAGTACGTTGTCGACTTCTTACCAAAAGTGAAAATCGAAGCCGCCGTTTCGGAAGACATCGTCGAGCGCGCGATCGAAGCGATCGAAGGCGCGGCGCGCACCGGCAAAATCGGCGACGGCAAAGTATTCGTATTCGATCTCGAACATGTCGTTCGAATCCGAACCGGTGAGACCGGCAAGGAAGCGCTCTAACCCGATGAGGATGACGATGAAGAAACTGATGGTCATGCTCCTCGCTGCAGGAGTGTTCGCAGCTGCACTGTCGCCCGCAAGCGCGCAGTACGAAAATCCAAAGCCCGGTGAAGCGTCCAAGGCTGAGGTGGTGACACCCGCGCCGGCAAAAGTCGAAGCCGCGGCACCCGGCGCCGCGGTGGCACAAGCCCCTGCCACAGCACCGGCTGCTTCTGCGACCGACGCGCCGAAACCGCCCAACGTCAACAAGGCGGACACCGCGTTCATGTACGCGGCCACGATGATGGTCATCCTGATGACTATTCCCGGGCTGGCGTTGTTCTACGGCGGGCTGGTGCGATCGAAGAACATGCTGTCGGTGTTGATGCAGGTTTTCGTCACGTTCGCTTTGATTTCGATCCTGTGGATGATCTACGGGTACTCGCTTGCCTTCACCGGCGGCGGTCCGTTCATCGGCGGCCTGTCGAAGATGTTCTTGTCGGGTGTTACGCCCGAAGCCGGCGCGGCAACCTTTAGCAAAGACACCTACATACCGGAGTTGATGTTCGTGGCGTTCCAGTGCACGTTCGCAGCGATCACGTGCGCGCTGATTGTCGGCGCGTATGCCGAGCGCATGAAGTTCTCCGCGGTGCTGCTATTCATGGCACTGTGGTTCACGTTCAGCTACCTGCCGATGGCACACATGGTTTGGTACTGGGACGGCCCCGACGCGATCAAGGATGCGGCGACGCTGGCGACCGTCACCGGATCAGCGGGATGGTTGTGGGCCAAAGGCGCGCTTGATTTTGCCGGCGGCACCGTCGTGCACATCAACGCCGGGATTGCGGGACTGGTTGCCGCGTACGTGCTCGGCAGGCGCATCGGTTACGGACGCGAGTCGATGGCGCCGCACAATCTGACGCTGACGATGGTCGGGGCGGCCATGCTGTGGGTCGGCTGGTTCGGCTTCAATGCGGGGTCCAACCTGGAAGCCAACGGTGTGGCCGCGATGGCGTTCGTCAACACGCTGTTTGCAACCGCAGCGGCGGTGCTGACATGGACGTTTGCCGAGTGGATGATCAAGGGCAAACCGTCGATGCTGGGTGGCGCGTCAGGGGCGGTCGCGGGATTGGTGGCGATCACGCCCGCATGCGGATTCGTCGGCGTGATCGGCGGTGTCGTCATCGGTGCGGTGGCCGGCGCGGCCTGCTTCTGGGGCGTGACCAGCCTTAAGAAAATGCTCGGCGCAGACGATGCGCTCGACGTGTTCGGAGTGCACGGCGTCGGCGGCATCACCGGTGCGTTGCTGACCGGTGTGTTCGCTTC
The DNA here is from genome assembly GCA_035537135.1 of Burkholderiaceae bacterium. Taxonomy (GTDB): domain Bacteria; phylum Pseudomonadota; class Gammaproteobacteria; order Burkholderiales; family Burkholderiaceae_F; genus JACCZX01. Next base: position 21,764 of record DATLMT010000419.1, read on the forward strand.
ACCTTCGCTCGGGGGCCTCGGAATCTGCAACTACGTCACCAACAAGTGCGGTGACCCGGCAGACTTTCCGGGCATCGGTGCGCAGGTATGGATTCAGTTTCAGGCGGTGCTGACCGCGGTCGTGCTGTCGGCGATCGTATCGTTCGTCGCGCTGCTGATCGTCAAGATGATTATCGGTGTCAGAGTCAACGAGGAGGAGGAGCGCGAAGGCCTGGATACAACGTATCACGGCGAGTCTGCGTACAAGATGTAGGCAACGCGTGCGGCCAACGCCGCGCGCGTTTCTGTAAGGTTGTGTCTCCCTAGCTCGCCGGGCCGTGTCGCGCGGCCCACGTACCGAACGTACAGGCGGACTTTCAGGGCACCCATTGTGGTGCCCTTTTTTTGTTTGCAGGAAAGCCGTGCAGTGTCAGTTGACGCGTGAAGCTAAGATCGATGCGGACGCAGAACGGGAGATGGGGTGAAGCGCAAATTGCTGCGCCGGTTCGCGCGGCGCCAGGATCTGGCGTTGACGACTGGCGAGTTCTCTTTGCTGCAGCGGCTGTCGACGCCGCAAAAGATCCAGTCGTTCCTAAACGCGATTCCCACCAATCACGAGCTGCGCGGCGAGACGATCCATTCCGTACGCTCCGTACTGAATCATCGATGCGCGCATTGCATCGAGGGCGCGATGCTCGCTGCGTGCGCGCTGTGGGTGCACGGGGAACCTCCGCTGGTGATGCATCTTGACTGCTCGCTCAGCGATTACCCGCACGTGCTGGCGCTATTTCGACGCGGATCTCACTGGGGCGCGATCTCAAAGACCAACGGTGCGGTGCTGCGCTATCGCGATCCGGTTTATCGCAGCCTGCGTGAGTTGACGCTGTCGTACTTTCACGAGTACACAGACCGTTCCGGCAGTAAGACTTTACGCAGCTATTCAGCCGCTTTCGACTTGCGTCGCATCGATTCCAAACTGTGGGTCACCAACGGCAACAATTGCCAGGAGATAGAGGATCTGCTGGCCGGGCTGCGCCACTATCCGCTGATCTCCGTCCGGCAGGAGCGATTGCTCGCGCGTCGAGATCCGTTCGAACGCAAGGCCTCGAAGTTGGTGGAGCATCCGCGGCCAGTTGTGACCGCTTAAATCGCTGGCGCGGCTGCGTCATCAACATGCCAAAGGTACGCGGTTGTCACTGCACGCCAGGTCACGCCAGTGCAATGTGCGAGTTACACTGGCCGACGTTTTTTGAGTGAGTGCAAAAGTGTTGGACCCTACCGTTCCTCACCCGGCCATCCCGCACCCCGACGTTCCGCACCTGATAACCGCGCAAACGGGGCCGCTTCTGCAATTGGAGCAGCGCATTTTGGAGTCGCTGCCGGCGATTGAGCGCTGGTTTCGGCTGCAGTGGCAGGACCACACGCCGCCGTTTTACGGGTCGGTCGATTTGCGCAACGCCGGCTTCAAGCTCGCGCCCGTTGATATGAATCTGTTTCCCGGCGGATTTAACAACCTTTCCGAGCAAATGCTGCCTGCGGCGGTACAGGCGGCGCAAACCGCGATCGATCGTATGTGCCCCGACGCGCGCAATGTGTTGCTGATTCCGGAACGGCACACGCGCAACCAGTTTTATCTGACCAACGTCGCACGACTGGTGCGCATCCTGCGCCAAACTGGGCTCGAAGTTCGCCTGGGCTCGCTGGCAGAAGATGTGACACAGCCGACGCGCGTCGCTCTTGACGACGGTGATGAGCTGCTGCTTGAACCGCTGGTGCGCGACGGCGGCAGCCTTGGTGTCGAAGGCTTCCGTCCGTGCGCCATTCTGTTGAATAACGACCTGTCGTCTGGCATTCCGCCAATCCTGCGCGGGCTCGATGACCAGATCGTGATACCGCCGCTGCAGGCCGGGTGGGCGGTGCGCCGCAAGTCGAATCATTTTGCCGCGTACGACCAGATTGCCGACGAGTTTGCGCAGATGCTCGGCATTGACCCGTGGTTCATCAACCCGTACTTCGGGCGCTGCGGGGAAGTCAATTTCCATGAGCGCTCGGGCGAAGAATGTCTTGCGACCAATGTGGACTTCGTGCTGGAGCGAATGCGGGAAAAGTATCGCGAGCACGGCATTACCGATACGCCTTACGTGGTGGTGAAAGCCGATGCCGGCACCTACGGTATGGGTGTCATGACGGTGCGCGATGCGTCCGAAGTGCGCCAACTCAACCGCAAGCAGCGCAACAAAATGGCGGTGATCAAAGAGGGCCTGGAAGTTACCGAAGTCATCATCCAGGAAGGAGTGCCGACGCGCGAAAACGTCGACGGCGCTGCGGCAGAGCCGGTCGTTTATATGATCGACCGTTACGTGGTGGGCGGCTTTTATCGTGTGCATACAGAGCGCGGGCCCGATCAGAACCTGAATGCGCCTGGAATGCACTTCGTCCCGCTGGCGTTTTCCGACAGCTGCAATCTGCCGGACTGCAGTGCTCAGGCGGGCGACAGCGTGCCGAATCGGTTCTACTCGTACGGCGTGATCGCGCGCCTCGCGTTGCTGGCGGCCGCGATCGAGCTCGAAAGCACGGCGTCGCGATTAGAAGTGCCCGCACCGTCGGCGGCACTCGCCGCCGCGATCGCGGGATAGTTCGCGATCTGAGCTCGCGCGTCGCATGCCATTAACGTGGCTGTTCATCGTCGATCCATTCGACGACTTAAAGGAATACAAAGACTCGACTGTCGCGATGATGCGCGAGGCGGCGCGCCGCGGCCACGTCGTGCACGCCGGCACGCCCGCCGAGCTGTGGTTCGACAGTCACGACGGACTGGTGCGGATGCAATCGCATCAGCTCGAGATGACGCAGCAGGCCGCGCCCTGGTATGTCGATCTGGGGGTGCGCGATCATCCGCTGAATTTTTACGACGCGGTGTTGATGCGCAAGGATCCGCCGTTCGACGTTGAGTTTTTGAACGCGACTTTGTTGTTGTCACGGGCGGTGGCGCAGGGCGCCCACGTGATCAATGATCCGCAGGCCTTGCGCGATCACAACGAAAAGCTCGCGGTGCTGGAGTTCCCGCAGTATGCGGTGCCGACGCTGGTGACGCGGAGCATTCCTGGTATTCGAACCTTTTGGGCCGAGCACAGCGACATCATCGTCAAGCCGATTGACGGCATGGGAGGTGCGGGTGTGTTTCGCCTGCAGCCGGGGGATCTGAATGCCGGCTCGATTCTGGAGGCTGTCACGCAGCACGGCGAGCGCACCGTGATGGCTCAGCAATTCATTCCGGAGATCAGCGAGGGCGACAAGCGCATTCTGGTAATTGGCGGCGAGCCGGTGCCGTATTGCCTCGCGCGCATTCCGGCGCCCGGTGAAACGCGCGGCAACCTGGCCGCCGGTGGCAACGGCAGAGCGCAGCCGCTGACTCAGCATGACGAGATGATCGCGCGCGGGGTTGGAAAAGCGCTGTTGCCGCGTGGATTGATGCTGCTCGGTCTGGACGTGATCGGTGATCACCTGACCGAAATCAACGTCACCAGCCCGACGTGCTTCGTTGAAATCGAAGGACAGGCGGGATTTAACGTGGCAGGGATGTTTATCGATGCGTTGGAGAAAGCGGTGGCTCGCTGATGTTTTGCTGTGGCATTTGTACTGCGCGCGTACGCGCAGCCGCTCCGAAGGGAGCGCGCCTGACTACTCGTGACGAGTGCACGTGCGACCGCGCAGCGGTCGCGTACACGAGGAACGCCGCCTAATGGTTGGAATCGTGGTCATTGCCCACTCCCCCTTAGCGAGTGCGCTGAGCCGATGTGCGGAGCATGTTTATACGTGCGAGCCGAACGCGCGGCGTCAATTGCGGGCGCTTGACGTTGATAGCGGTGCCGAGCTTGTGCAGACGGTCGCGCGCGCGCGCGAACTGGTACGCGAAGTTGATCGTGGCGAAGGGGTGCTGATACTGACCGACGCTTTCGGAGCCACGCCGGGCAATGTCGCCGCGCAGCTTGCGGAGTCGGAGCGCGTCACCGTGCTGGCAGGTGTCAATTTGCCGATGCTGTTGCGCGCCGTTTGCTATCGCGGCGGCCCGCTCGAGGAAGTCGCGGAAAAGGCGCTTGCCGGCGGGCGGCAAGGAATGCTGCAGGTGGACGCGGCCAAATGATCAGCAAAGACTTCGTGATCAAGAACAAGCTGGGCCTGCACGCACGCCCGTCGGCGCAATTGACCCAGATTGCGGGGCGCTACGAAAGCGAAGTCTTCATCGCAAAAAACGGGCGGCGCGTTAACGCGAAGTCGATCATGGGCGTGATGATGTTGGCCGCCGGGCCGGGGTCGACGGTGACCGTTGATGCCGAGGGGCCTGACGAGCAGCAGGCGCTCGACGCCGTTGGAGAGCTGATCTCGTCGGGCTTCGGCGAAGTGCATGGCTAAGGAGGGCGAAGTGGCGCCACGCCGCCGCGAATCGCTCGCCGGCAGCGGCGTTACCAACGGCATCGCCGTCGGCCGTGCGCATCTGCTGGCGCCGTCGGAGCTCGACGTTCGCCAGTACACGATCCAGCGGCGGGACGTGCTGCATGAAATCGGTCGGTTGACCACCGCTTTCAACGTCGTGCGCGAGGAGCTCGACGAGCTCAAAGCCGGCATCGCACCGAACGCGCCAAGCGAAGTGCGCGCGTTTCTCGATCTGCATCGCTTGATCCTCGGTGACGCGCTGCTGGCCGATGCACCGCGTGATCTGATTCGTAGCCGGCTGATCAACGCCGAATGGGCGCTGACTATCCAGCTTGAACAGCTGGTCAAGCAGTTCGATGCGATCGATGACGAGTATTTGCGCGAGCGTTCGACAGACGTACGCCAGGTAGTCGAGCGCGTTGTCAATGCACTTGCCGGTGGCCGGCCGACACGAGTGGCGTTCACCAAGCAGTTGGCGCCCGGCGAGCGCCTGATATTGATTGCGCAGGATCTGGCCCCGGCCGACGTTTTGCATTTGAAGGATCGTGCCGACGTGGACCTTGCCGGCTTCGTCACAGAGCTTGGCGGCCCGACGTCGCACACCGCGATTCTCGCGCGCAGCCTGGGGCTGCCTGCGGTGGTCGGAGCCGAGAATGCGCGCAGCGTGATTGCGGAAGGCGACCTGGTCGTTATCGACGCAGACTTCGACGCGGTCATCGTCAATCCGAGCGATGACGAGCTGGCCGAATTCGGCAGGCGCGTGCGCGACGAAAGCGAGCACCGCATTCAGCTGCGCAAGCTGAAGGGCAGGATTGCGCGCACCCGCGACGGCATTGCAATCGAGCTGCAGGCAAACATCGAACTGCCCGAAGACGCGCGTGATGCGCTCGAGGCCGGAGCCGACGGCATTGGCTTGTTTCGCTCCGAGTTTCTGTTCATGGATCGTGACGAGCTGCCGACCGAGGACGAGCAGTACGAGGCATACGCCGGAGTTGCGCGAGCGATGAAAGGCAAGCCGGTGGTGATTCGCACCCTCGACATCGGTGCCGACAAGGTGCTGAATGAGGCGGCGCGCGAGACCCTTGGAATGGGACGCGGTGCTCCGCGCCCGGAATCGAACCCCGCGCTCGGCCTGCGCGCGATCCGCTACTGCCTCGCGTATCCGGAACTGTTTTTATCGCAGCTGCGCGCGATCCTGCGCGCGTCCGAAGTCGGCACGGTTCGTATCCTGGTGCCGATGCTGGCTCACATGCACGAAGTGGAGCAGGCGCTCGCCTTCGTTTCACAGGCGAAGCAGCAACTGCGCGAGAGAAAGCGCAAGTACGATGGTCGTGTGCAGATCGGCGGCATGGTCGAAGTGCCCGCCGCTGCGCTTTCAGTTCCGCAGCTAGTGAAAAAGCTCAAGTTCCTATCGATCGGTACCAACGATCTGATTCAATACACGCTCGCGATCGATCGTGCTGACTCGAGCGTTGCGCATCTGTACGATCATCTGCATCCAGCCGTACTGCGGCTGATTGCATATACGATCAAGGAATGCCGTAGGGCCAGGGCGCCGGTGGCGATTTGCGGTGAGTTGGCCGGCGAGCTCGAGATGACCGAGCTCTTGCTCGGTATGGGACTGCGGCAGTATTCGATGCACCCCTCGCAGATCCTGCCGCTGAAAGAGCGGATGTTTACTCTTTCAACCAAGGACTCGGCGCGACTTGCCACGCGCGTGCTGCGCCAGTCAGATCCGGTGAAGATCAAGGCATCGCTGTTGCGCGCGGCGAACGCAACTTCGCCGCGTTGATCAATGCCCGTAGCCCCTATTTTCTTCGTCGCCTTTGACGTGAAACACGCGGTAGTTGACCCACGTGTGCCACAGGATCAGCGGAATCAGAATCAGCAGTCCGGGCAATAGGAACCGCTGCGACTCCGGCGATGCGGCGGCGTCGAACAGTGTCAGTGACGGCGGCGGCAGCTTCGGAAAAATGCTGATCGCCAAACCCGAGTAGCCGAGAAAGAACAGGCCGATGCAGAATAGAAACGGCACAGCGCTCGGCGCTTTCTTTACTGCCTTATAAGCGCCCCAGGCGCACGCTATGGTCAGCACCGGCACCGGCGCGAATACAAACGCCTTTGGAAAATCGAACCAACGTGCTGCAACCGCGGGTGACATTAATGGCGTCCAGACGCTGATTGTCGCGATCGCGCCCAGCATGCCGAGCAGCAGCACAGGCATCCACGTGCGCGCTTTTTCCTGCAGCGTGCCGTATGAGCGCCAGAACAGCCACGTGTTGCCAAGCAGCGCATAACCACACGACAAGGCAACACCGGTCACCATCGAAAATGGTGTGAGCCAGTCCCATGCGCCCCCTGCGTACCGGCCGCCCGCTACTTCGATCCCCTGAACAAACGTACCCAGGACCACGCCTTGCGCGAAGGCGGCGATCACCGATCCGGCGGCGAATGCCACGTCCCAGATGCGCGTGCGCGGGGAATGCTTGAAGCGAAACTCGAAGGCCACGCCGCGAAAGATCAAGCCGAGCAGCATCACAATGATCGGCAGGTACACCGCAGGCAGTATCACGGAAAATGCCAGCGGAAATGCTGACAACAAAATTGCGCCGCCAAATACGAGCCAGGTTTCGTTGCCGTCCCAAAATGGCGCAATCGAATTCATCATCTGATCGCGCTGCGTGTGATCGTCGGCAAACGGAAACAGGATGCCGAGCCCGAGATCAAATCCGTCGAGCACGACGTACATCCCAACCGCGAACGCGACCATGCCTGCCATCAACAGCGTCAGCCAGTCGGATGCTGTTATGGTTGCGATCACTTCGCGGCCGCTGCAGACATGCCGGCCATTGGGCGGTTGCCGAGCTCGGGCGCTTCGGGCAATGCAACTTCGACCGGACCGGTGCGAATCGTGCGGAACAGGTACCAGAAGCCCGCGCCGAACACCGCGCTGTAGATGACGAAGAACAGCACAAGCGATAACGCGACGTTGCCCGTCGTCACCGGGGACACTGCATCGGCCGTGCGCAGCATTCCATAGATCACGTACGGCTGGCGGCCGATCTCAGCCGTGTACCAACCCGCGACGATCGCGACGAAGCCAAGCGGCGACGCGAGCGTCAGTACGCGCAGAAACCAGCGACTCGAATACAGCCGCTTGCGCAGGGTGAGCACGATTGCCGTCAGTGCGATTAACAGCATCAGAAAACCGATGCCGACCATTACCCGGAACGTCCAGAACACGATCGCGACGCTGGGCCGGTCGGCCGCGGGAAACTCGCCAAGGCCTTTGACCGGTTCGTTCAGCGAGTGTTGTGTGATTAGGCTGCCAAGCTTCGGAATGCCGATCTCGAAACGGTTGCGCGCGTCATCCTGATCGGGAATCGCAAACAGCCGCAGCGGCATCACACCTGTTTCCCACTGCGCTTCCATTGCGGCGAGCTTGGCCGGTTGATGGTCGCGCACGACCAATCCCGCCATGTCGCCGACAATGATCTGCAGTGGTGCGAGCGGCACGATCATCAGCAGCGCCAGTGCCAGCATCGGTTTGGCCATTGTGACGAAGCGATCCTTTAGCAGGTACCACGCTGCCACACCGGCGACAACGAATGCAGTCGACAGGTATGCCGCCATCAGCATGTGCGCGTAGCGCCCCGGGAATGACGGATTAAAGATGATCGCCCACCAATCGATGGGGAAAAACACCCCGTCGCGCACAGCGTAACCGGCGGGCGTCTGCATCCAGCTGTTGGACGCCATGATCCAAAACGCAGAGATGCAGGTGCCGAGCGCGACCATCA
>DATLMT010000420.1:0-2793 GCA_035537135.1 Burkholderiaceae bacterium
ACGACATTTTCGAAGAAGTCTTTTGGCACATTGATACAACCGTAAGACACTCGGTTGTCATTCGGTGTGGGCGTCTGCAGACGCCGCGCGCGCTGCTCCTTGGCATTGGTCGTCAACACGCGATGCATTGAGACGGCAGCATCGTAGTCGACCCAGACAACATCTTCACCCCTAGCATTTATGCCAATTTCGGCCACGAATCTACCCGCGGGTGTGGTGCGTTCCTCGGTTTTGATTTCCGACAACTTCTTATCGCCAATTCCCGGCACCGTGTGGTCTCCACGCGCCACACCCAGCAACACCGGCGCATTGCCGTGCGGTTTTCCCGACCGATCAAACACCCAAAGGTGCGCTTGTCGCTTATCAATGATCATGAACGGCATGCCATTGTTGTCGCCCGACCGAGAAATCCAGTCGAACAGTTCGGCGGCGTCCGGCGTTAAACCTTTGCTGGGTGTGGTCGCCCATAGCGGCTGAAGCCAACCGGAACCGACCGTCACGAGTAGTACTAGAAAACTCTTGGTGAAAGTGCCCACAACGCCCCTCCTTTGCGCCCGTGTTGCTCGTGCGTAGCAAGCGAGACTCCTGCAACCTACCTGAAGCGAAAGTTACGCCCGTTAGCGAATCCTCGCTCGCGGTAGACCGCTAGCTTGCAGCTTCGGCATAAGCCTCCATCGGCACACACGAGCACATGATGTTGCGATCGCCGTAGGCATTGTCAACCCTTCCCACCGGCGGCCAATACTTGTGTCGCTTCAGTGACGCCACCGGAAACGCCGCGCTTTCGCGTGTGTAATCGTGCGCCCAGCTCTCAGCCATCACCATCGCCGCGGTGTGCGGCGCGTTTTTCATTGGATTGTCCTCGCGATCGACTTCACCGTTCTCCACGGCCCGGATGTCTGCGCGAATCGCGATCATCGCTTCGATAAAGCGATCGAGCTCGATCTTCGGTTCGGATTCGGTCGGCTCGACCATCAACGTGCCAGGCACGGGAAACGAAAGCGTCGGCGCATGGAATCCATAATCCATCAAGCGCTTGGCCACGTCTTCCGCAGACACTCCACTGGCGTCCTTGACCGGTCGCAGATCCAGAATACATTCGTGCGCGACATACCCGTTACGACCGGCGTACAGCGTCGGAAAATGCGGCTCGAGTTTTTTTGCGATGTAATTGGCGTTGAGCAACGCAATCTGCGTCGCCCGCTTCAGCCCTTCGCTGCCCATCATCGTGATGTACATCCAGGGAATTGGCAAAATGCTCGCGCTCCCAAATTCCGCAGCGCTGACCATACCAACCGCGTTGTGCGCGCCCAGCTTGCCCGGCAAGTACGGAGCAAGGTGAGATTTCACCGCCACCGGGCCCACGCCAGGGCCGCCGCCCCCATGGGGAATACAAAACGTCTTGTGCAGATTCAGATGCGATACGTCCGAGCCGTAGCTCCCCGGCTTCGCAACACCCACCAGGGCGTTCAGGTTGGCACCGTCGGTGTACACCTGTCCGCCGGCGCGGTGGATGATTGCGCACATCTCGACGATCCCTTCCTCGAACACGCCATGGGTCGACGGATAGGTCACCATCAACGCCGCCAGGTTGCTCGCATGCCGCTGTGCTTTCGCACGCAAATCTTCCACGTCGACATTGCCGTTGCGATCGGTTTTGACCGCCACGACTTCCATGCCACAGAGCTGCGCTGACGCCGGATTGGTGCCGTGTGCGCTTTCGGGAATCAGGCAAACGTTGCGATGACCCTCGCCGCGCGCGCGGTGATAGGCGCGAATCGCCAATAGGCCGGCGTACTCCCCCTGGGCACCGGAATTGGGTTGAAGGCTAACCGCGTCATAGCCGGTGCACTCTGCAAGCATCTGCTCGAGTTCAACAATCAATTGACGGTACCCGGCGGTCTGGTCCGCGGGAGCGAGTGGATGAATATTGGCAAACTCCGGCCATGTGACCGGGATCATCTCGCTGGTGGCATTCAGCTTCATCGTGCACGAGCCGAGCGGAATCATCGTACGATCGAGCGCCAGGTCCTTGTCAGCGAGCGAGCGCATGTAGCGCAGCATTTCGTGCTCGCTGTGATGCGCGTTGAAGACGGGATGCTTTAGAAACGGCGTCGTTCGGCGCAGCGCCGCGGGGATCGCCGCTTCCGCGGCACCGTCGATCTCGCTATCGAGTGCGTCGACGTCGGCGGCCACCCCCAGCAACCGCCATAGCGCTTCGACGTCGGTGCGCGTGGCGGTTTCGTCGAGCGAGATACCGATCATCTGCGGTGCGCGTGTGCCGAAATCGCGCAAATTAATCCGTGCTGCCCGCGCCGCCGAATGCGTCGCGCGCGCGTCGATACCGCTTACCGTGATCGTGTCGAAGTAGCTGCTGCTGACGTTCAGTCCAGCACGCTTCAACCCTTCGGCCAAGATGGCTGTCAGCCGGTGCACGCGGCGCGCGATGCGCGTCAGCCCAACCGGGCCGTGATACACCGCATACATGCTGGCCATCACCGCCAGCAGTACTTGCGCAGTGCAAATGTTCGACGTCGCCTTTTCGCGCCGAATGTGCTGTTCGCGTGTCTGCAGCGTCAGTCGATACGCAGGGTGCCCTTGCGAATCGACCGACACTCCCACCAGCCTGCCCGGCATCGAGCGCTTGAATGCATCTTTGCATGCGAGAAATGCGGCGTGCGGACCCCCAAAGCCGAACGGCACGCCGAACCGCTGAGAAGTGCCGACGACGATGTCGGCGTCCCACGCGCCAGGCGCTTCGAGCAGCGTCAATGCGAGCAGATCGGTCGCTAC
>DATLMT010000421.1:0-5866 GCA_035537135.1 Burkholderiaceae bacterium
TCCGCGGCGCCGGACATTTTCCGCCTCAGCCTTGGCACGCAGGAATTGGTCTTGAAACTGATCGGCCCGCGCCATCGCGCGCTGCAACTCCTGCTCGGCGTCGAACGGCGGTGCGTCGGTTGCGGCCCCGTTCGCAGCCTCAGTTTCAAGCGTTTCGTTGGCTGCATCTTTGACCGGAAAGGCGTCCGGATCGTGCATCAATCCTCCAAAAATCTGTTTCTTCTCAACGAGTTGAAAGATGTTGGGCCGCCGGTCAACTTTTCAAGTTGCCGCGGCCGATTTAGTTCCGAACGATATAGACCAACCGCCTTCGCCGGAACATGGGATCGGATGATCTATGCGTCAATCGGTACTGCCCGCTACAAAGCGAATATGAAAACCGGCCCGACCACGCCAGCCACGCCCCGGAACGCGGCCACGATCGACGTACGCGCGCGCGACACTTTCAGCGCACAGACGCCGCTGGTGGTCATCGGCCTGGCAGCGATTGGAATGATCTTTTTAATCAATTCACACGCGCGGCCGACACCAGCGCGCGAAACAACGCCGGTGTATTCATGCTCGGAATGCGGAACGGTGACGGCTGTGCGGCCCGCGCCGAATGCTGCGGCATCGTTTATCGTTGAAATTCAGATGCTGGATGGATCGCTGCGTGCGATCCCGCAAATGGCCGCTACTTTTAACGTCGGCGACATCGTGCGCATCAATGGCAACGCGCTGACGCTACGCGTGAGCCGATCGTAAGCGATCGTCAATCGCCAGCGCCCATCAGCCGCGCTCGTTCGCGGCTTTTTTGTGCCTGCACATCGCGCGCCGCCACCTCGGCCTTCAGTGTGGAAGGGACAGGCCATCCCTGCATCTGCTGCTGCACCAGATCGGCCAGGGCCGTGATGAAAGCCGGCGCCCCGTTCAGGCAGGCGATGTAGTGAAACTGCTTGCCGCCGGCGGATAGAAACTCGCTCTTGGCTTCGATCGCAATCTCTTCGAGCGTCTCCAGACAATCCGTCGCAAACCCAGGGCAAATCACATCCACGCGCGAGCAACCATCGGCGGCAAGTCTTCGCAGCGTAGGCGCGGTGTACGGCTGTAGCCACTCGGCACGGCCAAAGCGCGATTGAAACGTGACGACGAAGTCACCAGCGCCGAGCCCAAGCGACGTCGCTAGCAGCCGGCCGGTTTTTTGGCATTCGCAGTGATAAGGATCGCCCAGCTCCAGCGTTCGCTTCGGTACGCCGTGAAAACTGATGACGAGCTTCTCGCCCTGTCCAAGCGCGCCGAATTTTGCCCAATGATCGAGTACCGAGCGCTTCAACGCCTCGATGTAACCGGCATGATCGTGAAAGTGCTTGACCCAGCGCATCTCCGGTACGTTACGAATCGACTTGACATGATCGGCAACGGCGTCGAACACCGAAGCAGTGGTCGTGGCCGAATACTGCGGATACATCGGCAACACCAGCAGCCGGTCCACGTTCCTTTGACGCAGCTCGCCAAGCGCCGACGCGATCGACGGTTGACCGTACCGCATCGCGAGCGTCACTTCGACATCAAAGCCACGTTCGCCGAGATAGCCGCGCAGTAGAGACGCCTGCTGCCGGCTGTAAACCATCAGCGGCGATCCCTCCTCAGACCAGATCGCCGCGTACTTGACCGCAGTCTTGCGCGGACGCAGCGGCAGCACGAGTCCGTACAAAATCAGCCACCAAATGACGCGCGGAATTTCGACGACGCGCGGATCGCTTAGAAACTCCCGCAAAAATCGGCGCACTGCTGCGGCGTCGGGAGACTCTGGCGTCCCGAGATTCACGAGCAAGACTGCGGTCCGGCTCGATGAGCCGTGCTTGAAAGCAGGTTCGGGTGAATACGGCATCGGTCAGATTCTAAGGATGTCGACGTACGCGACGCAGCTGCGCCAGCTGCCGCTGAGACTCCGTGCTACCCGTTCGACAATGCGTTCGAAAGCAGCTTCGCAGTGATATCAACGATCGGTATGACGCGCTCGTACGCCATGCGCGTTGGGCCGATGACGCCAAGTGTGCCGACGACCTTGCCGTCGACTTCGTACGGGGCCACTACCATGCTGAGGTCATCGAGCGGTACCGTTTGCGATTCTCCACCGATGTAAATCTGCACGCCGTGAGCGCCAATCGAAACGTCGAGCAACTGGATCAGCCGCGTTTTGTGATCGAACAAGTCGAACATGCGCCGCAGCTTCGCCATGTCGGTGGCCAGGTCGCTAAGCCCCAATAAATTTCGCTCGCCCGAGATGACGACCGGCTCGGATTCGGCCGCAGCGTCGCTACCAGCCTGTACTGCTGCCTGCAGCAGTACGGTGATGTCGGCGCCAAGCTGCCGCAGCTCCCCACTCAGGCGCGTGCGCGCATCGTTGAATGAAAGACCGGCGTAGTGCTCGTTCAGAATGTTCGCCGCCTCCACCAGCTGCGGCTGCGAGTACTGGGCGTCGGTCATCAGGACGCGGTTCTGAACGTCGCCTTCGGGAGTTACGATGATCAACAGCACGCGACGTTCTGACAGCCGCACAAACTCCACCTGCTTGAAGCTCGACGCGCGGCGCGGCGTCAGCACGACGCCGGCAAAATGAGACAGGCTCGATAGCAGTTGAGCAGCTGATTGCATCGCGCGCGCCGGGTCGCCGATCTGCAGCTGCCCCTGCATGATCTGCGTCTGCTGCTGTTCGAGCGGCATCACCGTCAGCAGCGAGTCGACAAATAGTCGGTAGCCGCGCGGCGTCGGCACGCGGCCTGCAGAAGTGTGCGGGCTGGCGACGAAACCCATCTCTTCCAGATCCGCCATTACATTTCGGATCGTCGCCGGCGATAGCTCAAGCCCCGAGATACGCGACAACGCACGCGAGCCGACCGGCTGACCTTCGGCGATGTAGCGCTCGATCAGCGTCTTCAACAATTGGCGGGCTCTATCGTCAAGCATCATCGACCCCATCGACAAAGTGTACGAGGTGTCGGGCCGCTCCTGCATAATCGATTCATGTCCCGGCCGTTCAGCAACGTCGCTCTCTTTGGCAAGCCACGCGCGGAACATATCCGTGAACCGCTGCTGGCAATTGCCCGAATTGTCGAATCGGCGGGCGCCAAAGTGCTGTTTGATTCCGCGACGCACGAGCGCGTGAAGCTGGATCAGTATCCCGGCCACAGCGTGCACGCAATCGGCAAGCAGGCCGACGTCGCAATCGTCCTTGGCGGCGACGGCACGATGCTTGGCATCGCCCGCGAGCTCGCGCCGCATCAGGTGCCGCTGATCGGTATCAATCACGGCCGGCTCGGCTTTATGACCGATGTGTCGCTCGACCAGATTGCCGAGACTCTCGTGCCAATGCTGCGCGGCGCTTACGAAACCGATCGCCGTGTGCTGCTCGACGGTGAGGTGCGGCGCGGCGGCAAAGCCACGTTTCATGCGGCCGCGTTGAACGACATTGTCGTTTCGCGCGGGGTCACCGGCGGCATGGTCGAGTACACGGTGCGCGTGGATGGCGCGACGATGTACAACCAGCGCGCCGATGCAGTTATCGTTGCCACACCAACCGGCTCTACTGCGTATGCGTTATCTGCCGACGGCCCGATTCTTTATCCGTCGCTCGCGGGCCTGTTGCTGGTGCCGGTGGCGCCGCAGACGCTGTCGAACCGTCCGATCGTACTGAATGACGATGTCGTTATCGAGATCGAGATCACCGACGAGCGTGACGCAATGGCGCACTTCGACATGCAGTCGTACGTGCAGCTAGCGCCGGCGGACGTTGTGCGCGTCAAGCGCAGCGCACACGCAGCGACGCTTCTGCACCCCGTCGGATATAACTTTTTTGCGACGTTGCGGCAGAAGCTTCACTGGAGCGTGATGCCAAGCGAACCGCATTCTCGTGGGTAAAGATGCTGCTTTCATTATCGATCCGCAGCTTCGTGATTGTCGACTCGCTCGACCTGGACTTTGCATCAGGTTTCACGGTGCTCAGCGGCGAGACCGGTGCGGGCAAGTCGATCCTGATCGATGCTTTGCTGCTCGCGCTTGGCGAGCGCGGCGACGCCGACGTGGTGCGCGAAGGCGCTCAGCGCGCAGAGATTTCGGCGGAGTTTCGCCCCGGCGAGCATGTACGGAGCTGGTTGCGCGAAAACGATCTCGCCAGTGACGACGGTGTGTTGCTTGCTCGCCGCACGATTGACGCTTCGGGACGTAGCAGGTCATTCGTCAACGGCTCGGCTGTCACACTCGCGCAGTTACGCGAGCTCGGCGAAAGCCTGATCGATGTGCATGGTCAGCACGCGCATCAATCGTTGCTGCGGCCCGCATCGCAATTGCAGCTGCTCGATGAACATGGTGCACTAACGGCGCAAAAGCGAGCGGTTGCGGAAGCCTTTGCCGCCTGGAAGAGCGCGCTAGCCGCACGCGAAGAAGCCGAAGCGATGACCGCCACTGCACTGGTCGAGCAGCAGCGGCTACGCTGGATCGCTGACGAGCTCGACGTGCTTGCTCCGAAGCCAGGTGAATGGGAGGAAGTTTCAGTCGAGCACAAGCGCCTGTCACACGCGGCGGGATTACTCGAGGGTGCACGCAGTGCGATCGACTCGCTGGGCGACGCCGACACTTCCGCGCTATCTCAGGTTGCCACAGTGCACGCGCGGCTGACGCAGCTCGCAGCGTACGACGAGCGCATTGCACCGATCGTCGAGCTGCTCGACGCCGCGCAGATTCAACTGGACGAGGCGGTGGCCGCATTGACGCGTTATCTGGACAAGACCGACCTAGACGCATCGCGCCTGGCCGAGGTCGATGCGCGGCTGTCGGCGTTGCACGCCGCATCGCGCAAGTTCAAAGCTGCGCCCGAAGCATTGACCGAAATTTGGCAGAACGCAAAAGATAGGCTGACAGCGCTTGATGCCGCGGGTGATATCGACGCGCTGAAGGCACGCGAAATCTCCGCTCGCAATGCGTACAACAAGATCGCGCAGGAACTGTCGGCAAAGCGCGCCAAAGCAGCCAAGCAGATGAGCGCCGAAGTGACGCGTGCGATGCAGGATCTGAGCATGGCGGGTGGCCGCTTCGACGCGCAGTTAACCGCCGCCGAGCCTGCAGCCGCCGGCATCGATAAGGTCGAGTTCCTGGTTGCGGGCCATGCCGGCGTGAGCCCGAAGGCGCTGGCTCGCGTTGCATCCGGCGGCGAGCTTGCGCGCATTAGCCTCGCAATTTCGGTGATCGCCGCTAGCGCAACACCGGTGGCCACGCTGATCTTCGACGAAGTCGACGCCGGCATAGGCGGCGCGGTGGCAGACACCGTCGGCCGGCTGCTAAAGCAGCTAGGGCAAAACCGCCAGGTGCTCGCGGTCACTCATTTGCCGCAGGTAGCTGCGCACGGCGATCACCACTATCGCGTCACCAAGGCAGTCGGCGCCGATGGCCGGCCGATGTCCCTGATGATTTCCCTCGACCGCAAGACGCGCATCGAAGAAATCGCGCGCATGCTCGGCGGACAAGAAATTACGGACACGACGCGCAAGCATGCGCGCGAGCTGCTAGCCGGATAGCTCGACCAATAATTGCGCTGCGGCCAAATCCTCGATCGCTGTACCAACGGATTTGAAGAGTGTGATCTCGCTTGCTGTGCCGCGGCCCGCCATAACACCGGTCACGAGCTCCGCGAGCTCGCCTCGAATATCCGATCGCGCGATGACCCCGCGTTCAATCGGCTCGATGATGTCTGCGGCTTCAGCGAGTACGCCGGCATAGGTATCCACGTACACGTGTGAGCGCGCCGCCGCCTCATCATCGACTTCACGCATGCTGCGCCTGAAGGCGCCGACCAGATCGAGATGAGTGCCAGGTGTAAGCCACGCACCGT
>DATLMT010000422.1:0-6170 GCA_035537135.1 Burkholderiaceae bacterium
AGCTGTTCCAGGACAAATACGGCGTCCAGGTGCTGCACGCGTGGGGAATGACGGAGATGAGCCCACTCGGCACGGCGTGCACCTTCAAGCAGAAACACATGGACCTGTCGCCGGAGCAGCGGCTGCCGGTGCAGTACAAGCAGGGCAGAGCGCTGTTCGGCGTCGATATGAAAATTGTCGATGACGATGGCAAGGACCTGCCGTGGGACGGCGTCGCGTTCGGCAATCTGCTGGTGCGTGGTCCATGGGTTGTGCGCGACTATTACAACAGTGGTGAAGCGGATCCGCTGGTGCAGGACGAGCGCGGCACTAGCTGGTTTCCTACCGGTGACGTGTCGAACATCGACCGCGACGGCTACATGCAAATCACCGATCGCAGCAAGGATGTGATCAAGTCAGGCGGCGAATGGATCAGCTCGATCGAGATTGAAAACATCGCGGTGTCGCATCCGGCGGTGCAAATGGCAGCGTGCATCGCCGCGGCTCATCCGAAGTGGGACGAGCGTCCTCTGCTGATCGTCGTCAGGAAGGCAAGCGCGACTGTTACGCGCGAAGAGCTGCTGGCGCATTACCAAGACAAGGTCGCGAAATGGCAGATGCCAGACGACGTTGCTTTCGTGGAATCGCTTCCGCTCGGCGCAACTGGCAAGATTCTGAAATCTAAACTGCGTGAGCAGTTTCGCAATCACCGCTTGCCGACGGCTTAGTTTTTGGCCTAGGTTCAGGCACTCATTTACGCCGCTCAATCGCGCAAGTATTCTTTCAGCACCAGTAAAACAAGACAGGAGACCTATGAACCGCCGCCACATCGTCAGTTGCATTACCGCCGCGGCTGCGGCGATTTTCGCCGCATCGGTGTCGGCGCAGACGAAGTCCGTGACTCCGAAAGGAGCGACCGTTGCACCCGCCGCAGCGCAGACGATCAAGATTGCCTATGTCGATCCGCAATCGGGTCCGTTTGCCGGAGTCGGAGCGAACCTGCTAAAGCACTTTCAATTCAGCGCCGACCTGGTGAACGCGCAGCAGCTCGCCGGACCGGGCGTCAAGTTCGAAATGGTCGCCTTCGACAACAAGGCTTCGCCGCAGGAAACTTTGACGGCGCTGAAGCAGGTGATTGATCAGGGCATTCGATACATAGTCCAGGGCCAGGGTTCGGGTGCGGCGTTAGCGCTGATCGATGCCATCGACAAGCACAACGAGCGCAATCCCGGCCAATCAATCGTGTTTCTGAATTACGCGGCAGTCGACCCGGATCTGACCAATAGCAAGTGCAGCTTCTGGCACTTTCGCTTTGACGCCAACACCGACATGAAGATGGAGGCGTTGACGGCCTACATCAAAGATCGGCCCGAAGTGAAAAATGTGTTTCTGATCAACCAAAATTATTCTCACGGGCATCAGGTGTCGCGCGTCGCGAAAGAGTTACTGGCGCGCAAGCGACCCGACGTCAAGGTGGTCGGCGATGATCTGCACCCGCTGGGGCAGGTGCGCGATTTCGCTCCGTACATCGCCAAGATGCGTGCGGCGAATGCGGACACGGTGATCACAGGCAACTGGGGACCGGATCTTGCGCTGCTGGTGCGCGCTGCGCGCGAGGCCGGGTTGAATGCCAACTTTTATACGTACTACGCGGGCGTGATCGGAACACCGACGGCAGTAGGTGCAGCTGGGGAAAACAGGATGCGGATGGTCAGCTACTGGCATCCGAACATCACGCCGAACTATCCGGGCGAGCAACTCTATCTCGACTTCAAGAAGCGCTTCGGCGAAGAGTTTTACGCAGTCGCGACCCACGCATCGTTGACGTTACTGGCCGATGCCATCAAGCGCAGTAAGTCGACTGATCCGTTGCGCGTTGCGTATGCACTGGAAGGCGCGAAGGCTGCTGGTGTCAATGGCGACATCGAGATGCGTGCGTCCGACCATCAGCTGCTGCAGCCGCTGTGGGTCGTGTCCTGGACCAAGGTTGGCGGCACCAACAAGCACGACATCGAGAAAACCGGCTACACGTGGAAGACCGAGGTTGCTTATCCGACCTACGTTGCGTCGCAGCCGACCAGCTGCGCGATGAAACGGCCGACGCAGCCGTAGCACGCCCGCCAACTTGAACCTGCCGGCCCGGTACCCCGGGCCGGTTTCTTAGACGCGTCCTAGTGCTCGAAAGCACCATCAGCCAGGCGCTGTACGGCGTCAGCTACGGGCTGCTGCTGTTCATGCTCGCGGCGGGCTTGACGCTGATCTTCTCGATGATGGGCGTGCTGAACTTTGCGCACGCAAGCTTCTACATGCTGGGCGCTTATATCGCTTATCAGATCAGCACATGGATTGGCTTTTGGCCGGCGCTCGTGCTCGCGCCCGCCGCCCTGTTCGTGATCGGCGCGCTGGTAGAGCGCTGGGGACTGCGGCGGGTACACAAATGGGGGCACGTACCCGAGCTGCTGTTCACGTTCGGGCTGTCGTACATCATCGTGGAACTGGTGCAGGTGATCTGGGGCCGGCAGGCCGTTGCTTACCGCGTTCCGCCCGAACTCGACGGACCGGTCGACTGGCTGCAGAGCTACGGCATCACGTTTCCAGAGTATCGAATGTTCATGATGGCTGTCGCTGTCAGCATGCTGATTGCGCTCTGGCTGCTGCTGACGCGCACTCGCATCGGTCTTGTGATTCAAGCAGCGCTGACGCATCCAAATCAGGTCGAGGCACTCGGACACAACGTGCCGCGCGTTTTCATGCTGGTGTTCGGGGGAGGCTCGGCACTCGCCGGGCTTGCGGGTGTTGTCGGCGGCAACGCATTTGTTACGCAGCCCGACATGGCGGGCTCCGTGGGTGCGATTATTTTCGTGATTATTATCGTCGGCGGCCTCGGATCCTTGGCCGGCGCATTCGTCGCTGCGCTGCTGATCGGGCTGCTGGAAAACTTTGGCAAAGCTGAAGATTGGTCGGCGGCTGGTCTGTTAACTGATCTGGGGCTGCACATCGGTCCACAGACTCCGGGCTACGCGGTGCTGAAGCTGACTGTGTCCCAAGTAACTCCGGTGCTTCCGTATCTGCTGCTGGTGCTGATCCTGATTGTCAGGCCGAAGGGATTGCTCGGCACGCGCGAGGACTAATGAACGAAAGCGCGCTTAGCTTTCGTCCGCTCAATTTCAGCCGCTGGGTGGTGTGGGGCTTTACCGCTTTGCTGTTCCTGCTGTTGCCCGCGTTCTTCAGCAAAGGTTTCGCGCTCACGCTGATGTCGCAGATGGGGGTGACGATCATCTTTGCGCTTAGCTACAACATGCTGCTCGGCCAAAGCGGAATGCTTTCGTTCGGTCATGCGGTTTACTCCGGGCTCGGCGCCTTCTTTGCAATTCACGCCTTGCGCTGGATCGGCGCCGGCACATTGGTATGGCCCGTTTCGCTGCTGCCGCTGATCGGGGGCCTCGCCGGCGCTTTATTCGGCGTGATCTTTGGTTATTTGACGACGCGGCGCGCCGGGACGCCGTTCGCGATGATCACGCTGGGCATCGGCGAGATGGTGTTCGCCGCGTCGCTGATGTTCCCCGGATTTTTTGGCGGCGAGGGCGGGGTGACCGCAAACCGCGCCGCTGGTGGCGCTTTCCTCGGCATTCCTGGCATCACTTTCGGCCCACAGATTCAGGTGTATTACCTGATCGCAATCTGGTGCTTCGCCTGCATGATCGCGATGTATGCATTGACGCAGACTCCTTTGGGCCGCATCGCCAATGCGGTGCGCGACAACCCCGAGCGCGCCGAATTCATCGGCTACAACACGCAGCGGGTGCGGTGGCTGATGATGATCCTGTCAACGTTCTTCGCCGGTATAGCCGGCGGACTGGCTGCGATCAACTTCGAGATCGTCAGCGCCGAGAACGTCAGTGCGATTCGCTCTGGAGGTGTGCTGCTGGCGGCGTTCATGGGCGGCGTCGCATTCTTCTTCGGCCCGATTCTGGGCGCAGTCGTGTTTGTTTTCTTCGCCGTTGCGCTGTCGGAGTACACCAAAGCCTGGCAGCTGTACCTCGGCGTGTTCTTCGTGTTGCTGGTCATGTACGCACCCGGCGGGCTGTCCAGCCTGATCCTGATGAACCTGCGTGTGCTGAAGTTCAAGAAGTTCGCGCGCCTGCGCGATCCTTATGCCGGATTGTTGCTGGCGGCTGTGGCACTCGCCTTCGGTACCGTGCTAATTATCGAGATGATGTACCACGTCACGCTGAATGTCGGGCAGGGGCCTGACGTGCGCCTTTTTGGATTCATATTCGATACAACGCGCGCTCCAGGTTGGGTCTTCGCGGTGTCGACGCTTGTCTTGGCTGCGCTTGCGTTCGAGTTCTATCGCAGGCGCTTCAAGCGGCAATGGGACGAGGCCCAGGTCGAAATTGAAGACTGGATCCGCGAGAATCCATGAACGCTCTTGAACTGCACGGAGTGAGCAAACGGTTCGGCCGCACCGAGATCATCCGCGAAGTATCGCTGCGGATCACGCACGGCGAGCGGCACGCAATCATCGGACCCAACGGGGCCGGCAAGTCGACGTTGTTCAACCTGATCAGCGGCCGCTTCGAAGTCACCTCGGGGCGCTTGTCGCTAAACGGCCGCGACATCACCGGCCTTAAGCCGTTCGAGATCAACCGCCTCGGCCTGTCGCGCAGTTTTCAGATCACCAATCTGTTTCATCGGCTGTCGGTGTTTGAGAATCTGCGCTGCGCGGTACTGTGGCCGCTGGGTCATCGGTATTCGTTCTGGAAAAACTTGAACAAGCTCGCTGACGCGGAAGAGCGCGCCGAGTCGATTCTCGAGCGTGTCGGTTTGAGGAGACGACGCGATATTGCAGCCGGATTGCTCACCTACGCAGAGCAACGCGCGCTCGAAATCGGCATCACGATCGCGGGAGGCGCCGAAGTAATTTTGCTCGACGAGCCGACGGCCGGCATGAGCCGTGCAGAGAGCAAGCGGGCGGTCGAGCTGATCCGCGCTGTGACGCACGGCAAAACGCTGGTGATGGTCGAGCACGACATGAGCGTCGTGTTCGATCTCGCGGATCGCATCTCGGTGTTGGTGTACGGACAGGTGATCGCGAGCGGAACTCCGGCTGAGATTCGCGCCAACGATGCGGTGCGAGAAGCCTATCTGGGTCAACCGGTAAAGGCGGCCGCCTAATGCTGCAGGTGGCAAATTTGCAGGCGTATTACGGCAAGAGCCACGTGCTGCACGGCGTTGATCTGCACGTGGGAAAGGGAGAGATTGTCAGCCTGCTTGGGCGCAACGGAGTAGGCCGTTCCACAACAGCGAAGGCGATCATGGGCTTGGTCGACTGTACCGGCTCGGTTATTTTCAAGGGTCACGATCTGACCCGCAAGAAGACGTATCAAATCGCGCATCTTGGGCTCGGCTATGTCCCGGAGAACCGCGACATCTTTCCGACACTGACCGTTGAAGAGAATCTTCGGCTAGGTATCAAGGGAGCCCACGCGGGCCGTTGGACGGTCGACGAGATGTACCGGCTCTTCCCGCGGTTGCAGGCACGTGCGCGAACCGAGGCCGGCGTACTCTCTGGCGGCGAGCAACAGATGCTGACGCTCGCGCGTACGATGATGGGCGATCCTGAACTTGTCATCATCGACGAGCCGACCGAGGGGCTGGCTCCGATGATCGTCACAATGGTGTCCGATTTTCTGCAGCATCTAAAAGATCATGGACTCTCAGTGTTGCTAATCGAACAAAAGCTGACTATTGCGCTGCAGATTTCGCAGCGCGTTTATGTGATGGGGCACGGCCATATGGTGTTTGAAGGCACACCGGAAGAGTTGAAGGCCAACAAGTTGATCCGTCAGGAGTGGCTCGAAGTTTAAAAAACACATGACGACTCATTACGAACGGCGCGGCGATGTCGCGGTATTACAGATCGACAACCCGCCGATCAACGGTCTGGGTCACGCCACGCGCAAGAGTCTGATCGACGGACTGGGACGCGCGCTGCGCGACGACGACGTGCGATCGATCGTGATTACGGGTACCGGCAAGGTGTTTTCCGGCGGCGCCGATATCAAGGAATTCAATACGCCGGCCGCTGTGGCACAGCCAAGCCTGCTGCAAGTCATCGACAACGTCGAGGCTTCGGTAAAACCGGTAATCGCGGCCGTGAACGGCGTCTGCATGGGCGGCGGTCTGGA
>DATLMT010000423.1:0-5286 GCA_035537135.1 Burkholderiaceae bacterium
GGCGTGCACGTGGGCGGCAACCTCGCCGCGCGCGAGGCGTCGCTCGCCGAGCTCGATCAGTTTCTCGCCCGACATCTGCGATCGAAATGAAATTTGAAACTTTGGAAGTAAGCGTCAATCATCGCGTCGCGGTGATCTGGCTCGCGCGCGAAAAAGTGCGCAACGCGTTCAATGAAGTCTCGATCGCGGATTTGACGGCGGCGTTCAAACAGTTCGGCAGCGATGACGAGGTTCGCGCGATCGTGCTCGCCGCTCAGGGCCCGGCGTTTTGCGCGGGCGCCGATCTGGACTGGATGCGACGCATGTCGAAGTACTCTCCCGAAGAGAATCGCACCGACGCAATGAAGCTGGCGACGATGCTGCGCACGATTTACGAATGCCCGAAGCCGGTGATCGCGCGCGTGCACGGGGACACATACGCGGGGGGCGTTGGCCTGGTCGCGGCGTGCGATATCTCGGTGGCGTCGCTGGAAGCGAATTTCTGCCTGTCTGAAACCAAGCTTGGGTTAATCCCGGCCACGATCGGGCCCTACGTGCTGCGCGCCATGCACGCGAACATTGCGCGCCGCTACTTTCTGACTGCCGAGAAGTTCACGGCCGCAGAAGCGTATCGAATTGGGCTCGTGCACGAGATCACGGTGCCAGAGGAGCTCGACGGCAAGGTCAACGAAATCCTGGGCGCGCTGATGTTGACCAGCCGCAACGCCGTGACCGAAGCAAAGCGGCTCGTACGCGATTTGACGGCCCAGCCGATCGGCGATCAGCTGGTGGCCGAAACTGCGCAGCGCATTGCCGATATACGCACCAGCGACGATGGACGCGAGGGCGTGCGATCGTTTCTGGAAAAGCGCAAGCCACAATGGGTGGTTGACTACGAAGCCATGGCTGAGAGCGAGCCCGAGTAGATGCCTGCGTTCGATATCCCGCAGTTGATCGCACTCGCCACGGTACTGGGCTTCGCCAGCGGAATTCGCCTGTATGCGGTGCTGCTGATCACCGGCCTGGTCGGCTACGCGGGCTGGGTGGAGCTGCCCGGCGGCCTCGCGATATTGCAACATCCGTGGGTGCTTGCCGCGTCCGGCGCAATGTTCGCCGTCGAGTTTGTCGCCGACAAGATTCCGGGCGTCGACACCGCATGGGACGCGATTCAAACATTTGTCCGTATTCCGGCCGGCGCCGCGCTCGCCGCCGGCGTGTTCGGAGGAATGGATAGCGCGGCGTGGACGACAGTTGCCGCAATTGTCGGCGGTTCACTGGCTGCGACCAGTCATTTCACCAAAGCCGGCACCCGCGCCGCCGCCAACACCTCTCCAGAGCCGTTTTCCAACATCGGCTTGTCGGTCGCGGAGGATGTCGGCATCGCAGGCCTGATGTGGCTCGTCCTCAGTTATCCGTTCGTTGCACTGGGGATCGTGATCGTGCTGCTGCTTCTCGCGATCTGGTTGCTGCCCAAGCTCGTACGCTTCATTGCGCGCGTCGTGCGCAGATTGTTTACTGCCGCACCGAATCCGAATGTTCAGCAAACTACTGGTCGCTAATCGCGGCGAGATTGCGTGCCGTGTGATGGCCACCGCGCGGCGGATGGGAATTCGCACAGTTGCGGTGTACTCCGACGCTGACACCAACAGCCGCCACGTCGCGATGGCCGACGAAGCAGTGCGGATCGGTCCGCCGGCGGCGAGCGAGAGTTATTTGCGCAGCGATCGAGTCGTCGCCGCCGTGCGCTCGACGGGTGCCGATGCCTTGCATCCCGGCTACGGCTTCCTTTCGGAGAACGAGGCGTTTGCGCAAACTCTCGCCGACGCTGGCGTCGCGTTCATCGGCCCGCCGCCATCGGCCATTCGCGCGATGGGCAGCAAGAGCGAAGCCAAGAAGCTGATGGAGCGTGCGAAGGTGCCGCTGGTGCCCGGGTATCACGGCGATCAGCAGCAGCACGATCTGCTGCTGAAGGAGGCCGATCGAATCGGCTATCCGGTCTTGATCAAAGCAAGTGCGGGCGGCGGTGGCAAAGGCATGCGGGTCGTAACTCAGCCCGATGAATTCATCGCGGCTCTAGCGTCATGCCAGCGTGAGTCCAAGGCGTCGTTCGGGGACGATCACGTTCTTATCGAGAGATACGTGCAAAGGCCGCGACACATCGAAATTCAGGTATTCGCTGATCGCCACGGCAACGCAGTCAGCCTGTTCGAGCGCGACTGCTCGGTGCAGCGTCGCCATCAGAAAATCATCGAAGAAGCGCCCGCGCCCGGCATGACCGCTGCGCGCCGGCGCGCGATGGGCGAGGCCGCGGTCGCCGCGGCAAAAGCCGTCGGCTACGAAGGCGCCGGCACCGTCGAGTTCATTTCCGATCCGACGGGCGACTTTTTCTTTATGGAGATGAATACGCGGCTTCAGGTCGAGCACCCGGTGACGGAAATGATTACGGGCTTTGACCTGGTCGAATGGCAGCTGCGGGTCGCGGACGGCGAGGAGCTGAGCCGCTTGTACGCCGAGCAGCCGCTGTCGATCAACGGCCACGCTTTCGAGGCGCGTATTTATGCAGAAAATCCCGACAAGGGTTTTTTGCCTGCCACCGGTCGCATTGTCCATTTGGCGCAACCTGTGGCTGTCGAGTTTCGCCGCAATCACGATGACAACGGCTTTCACGATCCAGCTCCGGTCCGCATCGATGCCGGTGTGCGCTCTGACGACACGATCACTCCTTACTACGATCCGATGATCGCGAAGCTCATCGTCTGGGGAGAAGATCGTGCACACGCTCTGGCCCGAATGCAGGCGGCGCTGGCCGACTTTCACATCGTAGGCGTTGCCAACAACGTTGATTTTTTATCGCGGCTCGTCATCAATGATGCCTTCGCGCGTGGCGACGTGCATACCGGGCTGATAGAGCAGGAGCGCGCGCGTCTTTTCCCCGACGCGGACGGCGGCTCGATTTCGGATCAGACGCTTGCCTTCGCATGCGCGCGCGTGCTCGCCGACGAAGCGCGCGACCGCCGGGCCGACCCGTGGGAATCGGCGCACGGCTGGCGCTTGAACACCACCTACCGCCGCACGATCACGCTGAACTCCGGCGCCACGGTGCACCAGGTCGTGGTCGAGTACGCGCGTGGCGGCTATGTGTTCCACTACGAAGGAGCTGAAAACCCGTTGGCGATAGTCGCGGCAGGCTCCTCCGCGATGTCGATCCGTTTTGGCGAGCATACGTTGACCGCAGATGTGGTCCGCTCCGCGGATGAACTGCATGTGTTTTATGGCGGCCGGCATCGGGTGCTCGCGCTGGCGGACATCATTGCGCAGTCAGCCGGCGCCGAAGCCCAGACGGGCCAACTTACTGCCCCCATGCCGGGCAAACTGATCGCTATCCATGCCACGGCGGGTGCGCAAGTTGAGCGCGGCACACCACTGCTGGTAATGGAAGCAATGAAAATGGAACACACGATCGTCGCGCCCTCGCACGGCATCGTGAGCGAGGTGCTATATGCCCTCGGCGATCAGGTCGCTGAAGGCGCGGAGCTGATACGGTTTGAGGCAGCAGTATCGGGCTGAATCTCGACAGCCTGCATCGCGGTGACAAGCGCCGCCGGCGGCAGCTTCTCAATTGAATCTTTCAGCGTCACGACAACTTCCGATGCGCCAGCGGCGACCAACCGCGCGCGCCCTTTCTCCATATCGCCTTCGGCGTGCCAAACCGCCACCACGATTTTCAAATCCGGAAAGCGAGGACGCAGGCGCTTGCAGAGATACGACGCGTGCAGCACAGCGGCGGGCGGTAGGGCCGAGACATACAACACCTGCGGCGCGAGCTCGGCCACACGATCCATCACCTCGCTTTTGAGCACGTCGGTCGTCAGCAGCTCGGCCGATACCTTGCGGCGCGCCAGACATCGACGCAGCATGGCACCGACGATCTCGTCAGCTTCATCGCGCGCGGGAACGATGCACGCTGTAATCGGCCCGGTTAACGTCTCGGCCTCCTGCGTGCTCTTCGCTTCAGACCCTGCCGAGTCCACGGCCGGTCGCTCGGAAAGGTCGTCCACCAGAGTGCGCGTACTGTCAAGAACAAATCGCGTGCGCTCTTCAGACAACGCATCATTGTGCCGATCGTGCTCAGCGAGTTCCAGCATCGGGATCAACACGTTTTCATACAACGCATCGAGTCCATTTTCGGCAACGTACTCCTCGGCACGATCGACAGCCTCTTCCTGGTCGCGCGCGAGCAGGCGTTGATAGATGCGGTCCTGTAGCGCAAGGACCGGTTGATCGCCAAGCATGATGCTGAGAAACGCAAACTGGGGGATGTAGCGTCCGACGACCACGAGGCACACTGTCAGCGGAACGGCGAGCAGCAAGCCCACGGCGCCCCAGAGCCACGTCCAGAAAATTGCAGCGACGATCACAGCCAGTGCCGACAGTCCGGTACTAGCGCCATATGCCCACGGCTCGACGATATTGTTGCTGATAAGTTCGAGGACGATGAATACGGCTACGGTCCAGACGACCAGCGACCAGTCTTCCGATATCGCAAACGCCAGCGCAATCGGCAGCGCTGCCGCGATCCACGCGCCGAGATACGGAATGAACCGCAGCGCGGTCGCCAAGACCCCCCATAGCGCCGCGTTCGGTATCCCTATCAAGTACAACGCAATGCCAACCGGCAGCCCGTAGCTGAGGTTGACGATCAGCTGCATTCGCAGGTAGCGGCTGACTCGATTGGCGGCTTCTTCGAATACCTGCGTGGTGACGTTGAGCTGCCCGTGACCGACCAGCCGAATCATCCGATCACGCAGGTCTTCGCGCCGCAACAGCATGATGAAAGTAAACAGAATCACGGCGCCCGCCACCGTAAGCGGCACGAGTAGTGGAGCGATCAGCTCGCGCATGATCTGAAACGGCGTCAGCGGCGCTTCTTCGATCGTCACCGGTACCGGTCGATCGGGCTGCGCCGGTAGACGAGGCGCGCGCGAACCACGTGGCGCGGTTGCTGCTGCGGCAGCGTCCTGCTTGGCCATTTCAGTGCCAATCTCGTCGATCGTACGCCGCGCTTTGCTAAGGCTACCCTGCGGATCCGCTCGCAACAGCGCAATCTTGCTCTGAATGTTGTCTTTGTATTCGGGCAGGCTGGCGGCGAAGCTTAGAAACTGCGCCACGGAGACCCACACTAGTCCCGCGATCACGCAGCAGGAGAAGCCCACCATCACTGTAGTCGCCAGCGCGCGCGGAAAACGGCGGCGCTCGAGCCACCGTACGCCTGGCGCTAGCAAGAACGTCAGCAGCACCGACAACGCC
>DATLMT010000424.1:0-7120 GCA_035537135.1 Burkholderiaceae bacterium
AGTCATCGGATGTCTCCCCCAAGACCGTTGTTCTGAATGTCGGAGGCAGTTTAGCGCTGCACTAGAGCCTCAGTTCTATAACCATAGTTGTTCTGAAAGACACCGCGCTTCTACACTCGCGCACTGATTTTCAAAACAGGAGAGCGAATGGTCAAGAAGCTTAAAGCGATGGCGAACAAATCACGCGGTGAGAGTCAACTTTCCGGCGCGATCAAAGAATCCGCTCACGAAATCTGGCTTGCGGGTCTTGGCGCATTTGCTAAGGCGCAGGAGGAAGGTCAAAAAGTGTTCAAGGCGTTGGTACGTGAAGGTACCTCGATGCAACAGCGCACAATGAAAGCCACCGAAGATAAGGTGACCGACGTCACTGGCCGCGTGAACGATGTCACGAGCAAGGTGACGCAGGTCGCCGCCGGTCTGCAAAAGCAAGCGACCGGTACCTGGGACAAACTGGAGGGTGTTTTCGAAGCACGTGTGGAGCGCGCACTGAATCGCCTGAGTGTTCCGACCAATCGTGAGATCAACGCGCTGGCAAAGCGAGTCGAAGAGCTGAGCCAAAGTGTCGCTTCGGCGACCAAAGCGAAGGCGGCACGCCAGGGGTCGGCGAAACGCGCGAAGAAGACGACCAAGAGGGCTTCTGCCTGAGGCTGCCGGCGTCACGTTAGCGCTGCGGGTCGCAGCGCTATTCTTCACAGATGAACCGCAAGCAGCCGCGCCGCACTCGCGAACGTATTCTGGATGTCTCACTGCGGCTGTTTAACGACTTTGGCGAACCCAACGTCAACACGACGCTGATCTCGGATGAGATGAAGATCTCGCCGGGCAACTTGTATTACCACTTCAAAAACAAAGACGACATCATCAACTGCATCTTCCAGGAGTTCGAGCGGGAGATGGATCAGCTGCTGGCGGTGCCGAGCGGAAGGTCGACAAATGTCGAAGATGCCTGGTTGTTTCTGCACCTGCTGTTCGAGCAGGTCTGGAAATACCGATTTTTTTATCGGGACCTGAACAATCTGCTGGCAAACAATCGAACGCTCGAGATCAAGTTTAAGGAGTTGCTGAACACTAAGGTCGACGTGGCGCGGCGGCTGTGTGAAGGCCTAAAAAGTGCCGGTGAGTTAAGCGCGAATTCTCGTGAACTTGAGGCATTGGCAACAAATTTGGTCGTGGTCGCAACGTATTGGCTTTCGTATGCATATGTGCTCGATCCGCGGCGATCGAATGAACCCGCCATCGTCGGCGCAGCGCTACAGCGTGGGTGCTACCAGACAATGGCGCTCACTGCGCCTTACTTGAGTGGCAGCGCGCGTGCACTGTTCGAAAGGCTGGCCGCCGAGTATCTGGGCAACTGATTAGCGACGAGGGAGACAGCAATGGCGAAAACTTGGACGAAGTTTCCGCATGCCGACAAGAAATTTCAGTACACGGCGGTCGCGTTGAAGAAGGTGTGGGAGCGGCTGCACAAGGGCGATGCGGAGCCGTTTCCGAAAAGCGATGCTGTTATAGACGCGTGGATCGCGTTCCATGCAGGCGACTTTCAAACGGCAGCTGAGCTCGGCGCGAAGGCAGGCGCCGACGGCATCAACGTGGCTAATAAGTCGCAGGCGATCTACGCGAACTATCTGGAAGCAAACGATAGGAAAAAGCTTGACCTGTTCGAAGAAGTTGCGGCGCGGGCGGAAAAGCTCCAGCGCGATCAACCGAAGAACGCCAACGCGTACTACTGGCAGGCGTACGCGCTCGGCCGTTATGCACAGGGTATCTCGATCGCTAAAGCGCTGGCGCAGGGCATCGGCGGGAAGGTGAAGAATGCGCTTGAAAGCACGATCACGCAGGCACCAAAGCATGCCGACGCGCACATCGCGCTCGGTGCTTATCACGCCGAGGTCATCGACAAGGTCGGGGCGATGATCGGCGGATTGACCTATGGAGCAAAAAAAGACGCGGCTATTAGGAATTACCAGACAGCGTTGAAGCTCAATCCCAACTCGGCGATAGCACGCATCGAATACGCCAATGGCCTAGTAATGCTCGAAGGTAACAAGGCTCTGAAGCAAGCCGAGCAGCTTTACGCTGAAGCGGCAGCCTGCGAGCCCATGGATGCGATGGAAAAGCTCGACGTTGAGCAAGCCAAAGCCGAGATTGAAGACTGACAGCCTAGAACCGCGACCCGGGTCCGTTTAGAAATTCGACTTCCTCGGCGGTCGACTCGCGCCCAAGGATTGAGTTGCGATGAGGAAAGCGCCCAAAACGCTTGATGACGTCGTAATGCTTGACTGCCCACGCTAGCGGCTCTTCCAATCCATCTTTTGCAAGTTGCTCGAACAGTCGCACCGACTCGATCTGATCGTTCAGAGACTCGGAGTGCTCGAAAGGCATGTAAACAAACCAGCGCTCGCGCAATGCCAGCAGCCTGTCGTCTTGGCTGTCGACCAGACTCGATGAGAGGCGCAACGCTCGCGCGTCACCGGCGAATGACCTGGGAGTATCGCGGAAGATGTTGCGCGTGAATTGGTCGAGCACGATGATTGAAGCCAGCTTGCCGCGCGGCGTTAGCGCCCACGCGTCGATCCCGCCGTTCAATGCCGCCTCGACCGTGCCTCCGAAGCGTTCACGTACAAGCTGATCGGTTGCGTCTGACTTGATAAACCAGAGCTGACGAGTCTCCGCCCGCTCGGAGTCGCCGGGCGCACCGAACCAGAAATCAAGAACTTCATCGAAGTTCATGCAACAAAAAGGCGCCCCGTGAGGGCGCCCGGCTCCATCGTTGCGTTGACTCTAAGCGGCGGCGTACATGGTTGCCCGCTTGCGTACTACTTCCAGCAATCCCTGACACGCATCCTCGACGTAGTCGAGGACAGTGCCGAAGCCCTCGGGGCCGCCGTAATACGGGTCCGGGACGGTGGCCGCGTCGAACTCACCTGCGTAGCGCATTAGCAGATGGAGCTTGTGCTTTTGCTGGCGTGGACACTGCTGCTGTAACAGCGCCAGGTTTTCCCAATCCATGGCCAGAATCAGGTCGTATTCGTGGAAGTCGGACTGCGTGATCTGGCGTGCACGCAGATCGGTCAGTTCGTAGCCGCGTTTGCGCGCCGCTTGCTGGCCACGCACGTCAGGCGGTTCACCGACGTGATACGCGTGCGTCCCCGCCGAGCCGATCTGGACGATGTCTTCTATACCGGCATCGCGCACCATCTTGCGGAAAACCCCTTCCGCAATCGGGGAGCGGCAGACATTGCCCATGCAAACAAACAAGACCTTCGTCATACCTTTCGCCTTTCAAATGGCGGGGTCGCCGCCCGGGCCTAAGCCCCCGAATAAACCCTAACTGCCGCGTAGCGCCGATCTGCACCGTTCAAGCAGACCCGCACGTCTTGGCAAAGTTCGCGCCTCCTACCCTTGGTTACAAGATCGGGGCTACGGCCTTTGGCACAAGGAGCAGCCGTCATGCCGCTTTCTCACCTGGGACGAGCGCCACGACATTGGTCGACCCGCCGGAGCCAAAAACCTGTTCCTTCAGCGAAGCAAGTTGATCCCGAACGCGCGCAGCCTTCTCGAACTCAAGGTTCTTGGCATGTTCGAACATTTGCTTTTCAAGCCGCTTAATCTCCCGCGAAACCTGCTTTTCAGACATGACTTCGTACTGGGCCGCCGCGGTGGCAGCTTTCAGGTCCTGACGCGAAGCGGTCGCGTCGTACACGCCGTCAATCATTTCGCGTACCTCTTTAACGATGCTGCGCGGAATGATGTCGTTCGCCGCATTAAACAGCGCTTGTTTCTCGCGCCGCCGGTCGGTCTCCTCAATTGCGCGCTGCATTGAGTCCGTCACCTTGTCGGCGTACATGATCGCCATGCCGCTTAGATGGCGCGCCGCCCGGCCAATGGTCTGGATCAGCGAACGTTCGGAGCGCAGAAAACCTTCCTTGTCGGCGTCGAGAATCGCAACTAACGACACTTCCGGCAGATCGAGCCCCTCGCGCAGTAGGTTGATGCCCACCACCACGTCGAACACGCCGGCGCGCAGGTCGCGAATGATCTCGACCCGCTCGACTGTGTCGATGTCCGAGTGCAAATAGCGCACTTTGACGCCGTGCTCTGATAGGAACTCAGTCAAGTCCTCTGCCATGCGCTTGGTCAGCGTCGTGATCAACACGCGATCACCCTGATCTGTGCGCAGCTTGATCTCGGACAACACATCGTCCACCTGCGTGCGCGCCGGCCGCACCTGAATCTGCGGATCCACCAAGCCGGTCGGACGCACTAACTGTTCGACCACCTGCGATGAATGTTCTTGCTCGTATGCCGCGGGGGTCGCCGACACAAAAATCGAGCGCCGCATCTTGCGTTCGAATTCGTCGAAGCGCAGCGGACGGTTGTCGAGCGCCGACGGCAAGCGGAATCCGAACTCGACGAGGGTTTCCTTGCGCGCACGGTCGCCGCGATACATGCCGCCGAGCTGCGGGATCGTCACGTGCGATTCGTCGATGAACATCAGCGCATCGGGAGGCAGATAGTCGACCAGCGTGGCCGGCGGCTCGCCCGGCATCGAGCCTGAAATATGGCGCGTGTAATTCTCGATGCCGCGGCAGAAGCCGAGCTCGTTTAGCATTTCAATATCGAAGCGGGTGCGCTGCTCGATACGCTGCGCCTCGACGAGCTTGCCCTGGGCAACAAAAGTGTCGATGCGCTCCTTCAGCTCTTCCTTGATCGTTTCGATCGCACGCAAGACGTTCTGGCGCGGTGTCACGTAGTGCGACGACGGATACAAGGTAAAGCGCGGAATCTTCTGCCGCACGCGGCCGGTGAGCGGATCGAACAGCTGGATCGAATCGACTTCGTCGTCGTACAGATCCACTCTGACCGCGAGCTCGGCGTGCTCTGCCGGGAAGATATCGATGGTGTCGCCGCGCACGCGGAATGTGCCGCGCGTGAAATCCATGTCGCTGCGCTTGTATTGCATCTGCGTCAGCCGCACGATGATGTCGCGCTGGCTGAGGCGATCGTTATGCCGCAGCGTCAGGACCATTGAGTGATAGTCCGATGGGTCGCCGATGCCGTAGATCGCCGACACAGTGGCAACGATGACGACATCGCGACGCTCGAGGAGCGATTTAGTCGCGGATAGCCGCATCTGCTCGATGTGCTCGTTAATGCTGCTGTCCTTCTCGATGTAGAGATCGCGCGAAGGAACGTACGCCTCGGGTTGGTAGTAGTCGTAGTACGAAACGAAATACTCGATTGCGTTGTTCGGAAAGAACTCGCGCATTTCTGAGTACAACTGGGCCGCCAGTGTCTTGTTTGGCGCAAGCACCAACGTGGGGCACCCGGCCTGGGCGATCACGTTCGCCATCGTGAAAGTTTTCCCTGAGCCTGTAACGCCGAGTAACGTTTGGAAAGCAAGACCGTCCGCCAGTCCTTCGCTTAGGCGAGCGATCGCTTCCGGCTGATCGCCTGCGGGCGCAAACGGCTGATGCAATTGAAACGGCGAATTGGGATAGCTGAGAAACACGGCTTATCGTGCACTGCACTAAATTTATAGCCTATGCGAATCCTAACAGTTGACGCGCAAAAAGCCTATACCTCCGGCCGAAAAACTTTAAAATCTTCATTCAAAATCAGAGTGTTATACCGTCTTTCTGAAAACTATCTCAGGTAAGGGCATGGGATGCACACCCGGACACACGCCGTCGGTGCCGGTCCTTTGCTGCAGTCGCAACTTCGCAGGAGCGTGTGCTAACGTTTTGATTTATTGCAACAACCCACACCTCGGATGGCCACCTCACTGTTTGCCGGCGTTCCAATGGCGCCGCGCGATCCCACACTGGGGCCGACAGAAGCCTTCAACCGCGACACTGATCCAAACAAAGTCAATCTCGGCGTCGGCATCTATCTGACTGACGACGGTCGAATCCCGCTCCTGCGCGCCGTAGCCAAGGCAGAGGAGAGGCATACGGCATCGGCTGCGCCGCGCGGATATCTGCCTATAGAAGGCATCGCTGCGTACGACGTCGCCGTGCAAAAGCTGCTGCTTGGCGAGGAGTCGCCGCTGATCGCCGGCGGTCGCGCGATTACTGCTCAATCGTTGGGCGGGACCGGTGCCTTGAAGATCGGCGCCGATCTTCTGAAAAAAGTGCTGCCCCATGCGACAGTCGCGATCAGCGATCCCACATGGGAGAACCACCGCGGCGTGTTTGAGAGCGCCGGGTTTCCCGTGGTTACCTATCCTTATTACGACGCCGGTACGCGCGAGGTTCGATTCGCTGCAATGGTCGACTTCCTGAAAACACAGCCGCCGCAAACGATCATCGTTCTGCACGCGTGTTGCCACAACCCGACCGGTGCCGATCTGACGGCAGAGCAATGGCACACGCTGCTCGAAGTGCTGCGCCAGCGCGATCTACTGCCCTTTCTTGACATCGCCTACCAAGGTTTCGCGCACGGCCTCGATGAGGACGGCGCCGTCGTGCGTCAGTTCGCGCAGTCCGGCATGCCGGTGTTGATCGCAAGCTCGTTCTCGAAAAGTTTTTCGCTGTACGGCGAAAGAGTCGGTGCGCTAAGCATTGTCGATTCCAGTGCCGACGAATCGGCGCGCGTGCTAAGCCAACTGAAGCGCGTGATTCGCGCCAATTACTCGACACCGCCGACGCACGGCGGTGCAGTCGTGACCACCGTGCTGACGACGCCGGAGCTACGGGCTTCGTGGGTTGAAGAACTTACCGAGATGCGTGAGCGCATCAAGCAAATGCGCTTGGCATTAGTCGACCGCCTGCGTGCCAATGGGGCTACTCGGGACTTTTCTTTCGTACTGCAGCAAAACGGAATGTTTTCCTATAGCGGCTTGACCACGGAGCAAGTCGACCGGCTGCGTGAAGAGTTTCACATTTACGCCGTACACACCGGACGGATTTGTGTTGCGGCATTGAACAGTCGCAATGTGGATTACGTGGCGAAGGCAATTACCACTGTCTTGCAATGACTGCTCGCATATAATTCGCGCCCTCCTTCCTCGATAGCTCAGTCGGTAGAGCGACGGACTGTTAATCCGCAGGTCCCTGGTTCGAGCCCAGGTCGAGGAGCCAACCCTTTGCTTAGTGAATCTCCTGCGTAAGCCGCGCCG
>DATLMT010000425.1:0-3304 GCA_035537135.1 Burkholderiaceae bacterium
AACTTCATCCGCAACATCATCACGGAAGATCTGACGCGCGGCACGTACGAGCCGCGTCGATGGTCCGGCCGCCCTGGTGCATACAGCGTGCAGGAGCATGCGCCCGATGATCCCGCGAAAATCCGCACGCGCTTTCCGCCCGAGCCCAATGGCTATCTGCACATTGGCCATGCAAAATCAATCTGCCTGAACTTCGGCCTCGCGCGCGACTTCGGCGGACGCTGCCACATGCGGTTCGACGACACGAATCCAGTCAAGGAAGACCAGGAGTTCGTCGACTCGATCCTCGAATCGGTACGTTGGATCGGATTCGACTGGGAACATGGCCCAGAGTCCAACCTGTATCACGCTAGTGATTACTTTGAGGACATGTATCGCTTTGCCGAATACTTGATCGAAATCGGCTACGCCTACGTTGACCAGCAGAGCGCCGACGAGATTCGCAGCAACCGCGGCACACTGACGCAGGTCGGCAGCAATTCGCCCTACCGGGACCGACCGATCGCAGAGTCGCTGCGCCTGTTTCGCGAAATGCGCGCCGGCGAGCACGCCGAGGGCACCATGGTGCTACGCGCGAAGATCGATATGGCAGCGCCCAACATCAACATGCGCGACCCGGTGATGTACCGCATTCGTTTCGCCGAGCATCACATGACCGGCACCAAATGGGTGGTCTATCCGCTGTATGCATACGCGCATCCGATCGAGGATGCGCTCGAAAACATCACGCATTCAATCTGTACGCTCGAGTTTGAGGATCAACGCCCTTGGTACGACTGGGTGCTTGAACGCATCGTGCCCCTGCTGCGGCGGCCGCAGTACGAAGCGGTGCAACGGACGATCGGAAAAATCTACGATGCCGGCCTCGAGTCGCGCAGGGAGTTTGCGGTGCTCTGCAGTCGGTATCGCGACAAGCTGGGCTCCAGCCGCTATGAGCGCCGGGCAGATGCAATGTTCGCGTCGTGGAGCGACAAATCGGACCTGGCCGCGCATGGCGCCGACGAGTTTTTCGAGCTGCTGCGCGAGCAGACGCAGTGCTTTACACCATTACTGCAAGCGGCACTCGACTCATCTGCAAAATTCGGCAAAGCGAATCCGTTTCTCCTCCCGCATCAGCACGAGTTCAATCGCCTGGCGGTCACGTACGTCGTTACCAGCAAGCGCAAGCTGTTTCAAATGGTCGACGAAAAGCTGGTCGACGGGTGGGACGATCCTCGCATGCCGACCATCGTCGGCCTGCGGCGGCGCGGCTACACGCCGCAGAGCATGCAGCTTTTCATGGAGCGCACGGGTGTCAGCAAATCGCCGCAGTGGATTGACTATGCATTGCTCGAGCAGGCGCTACGTGACGATCTGGAACCGTCAGTACCGCGCGCCACTGCGGTGCTGCGCCCAATCAAGCTTGTGCTCGACAACTTTCCGGTTGATCTGATCGAAGAAACGCAGGCGCCGGTCCATCCTCACAGGCCCGAGCTCGGCACACGCACGCTACGCATTACCCGCGAAATGTGGATCGAAGCGGACGACTTCATGGACAACGCGCCAGCCGATTACTACCGCTTAGCACTCGGCCCGGGTGGTGCCGGGCAGCCAGTGCGCCTGCGCTACGGCTATGTGATCAGGGCACATAGTGTGGTGAGAAATACGGCGGGCGAAATAATTGAAGTGCACGCTGAATACCTACCGGAAACGAAGAGTGGGTCTGCGGGCGCTAACAGCGTCAAAACCCGCGCCGCCATCCATTGGCTTTCGGTGGTCGATAGCATTCCTGCAGAAGTGCGCGTCTTCGATCGCCTGTTCACGGACCCCTACCCGGATTCCGGTGACAAAGATTTCCGTGCACTGATCAATCCAAGCAGTAAGGAAGTTCTAAACGCCTATGTAGAGCCATCATTGGTGCACGCCGCGCCCGACGACAAGTTCCAGTTTGAGAGAAATGGATATTTTGTTGCAGATCGGAAGGATCACACCGGCAAAAAGCCCGTGTTCAATCTCGCGGTCACCCTTAAAGACATGTGGACGCGATAGCGCTCTCCGCTATCCGACACACGACCTGCTTACTCCAGAACCACCCACGTCGGCGCGTGGTCGCTTGGTTTTTCGCGACCGCGCATCTGCTTATCCACACCCGCCTGTTTCAGCCGCGCTGCTGCCGGAGCGTTTAGCAACAGATGGTCAATGCGCAGCCCAGCGTCGCGTGACCAACGGTTTCTGAAATAGTCCCAATACGTGTAAATCGGCTGGCCCGGGTGCAGCTTATGAATTGCATCGGTCCATCCTTGCGCTAGCAATCGGCGATACGCATCCCGAGTCTCGGGCTGCAGCAGGGCATCGTCCAGATAGGAGCGAGGCGAGTAAATATCTTCGATGCCGTCAGTCGCCACGACGTTGTAATCGCCAGCGAGGACTACCTGCTCACTGCAGCTCCATAACTGCGCCGCGTGGTCGATCAATCGTTGAAACCATGCGAGCTTGTAATCGAACTTCGGACCCGGCTGAGGGTTGCCATTGGGCAGATAGATTGACCCAACGATGACGCCGTTAACCAATGCTTCCAAGTACCTGCTGTGAGTGTCGTCAGGGTCGTTCGGCAACCCCCGCCGCCGCTCCTGCGGCTGCGTTCCCTTCGCAAGGATGGCCACACCGTTGAAGCCTTTCTGCCCGTGCCATATCGCGCCGTAGCCAGCACTCTTAATGGCGAGCTCAGGAAACGTGGCATCCGAGGTCTTCAGCTCCTGCAGGCAGACGATGTCCGGACCTGCTTCTTCAAGCCATTCAAGGAGACGAGGGATACGGCTGGTGATGCCGTTGACGTTGAAAGTGGCGATCTTCACCCGACCTAAGCTACCACCGAAATTCGGCGGCGGGCGGTACGATCGATTGCTGACTCGTTCGGTTTCTCAAGTACGCGTCATCATGATCGCGTATGGTGCCCGGCCCAAGCTAGAAACGGGCGGCGCAACCTTGAAAAGTGCGCTTGTCGACCTGCAACGACACACGCGCTCCGTAGGCTGTCTCGGATCGCCCGTCGGTGCACATCTGCGGGTTCACTTCGAGGCGGATTGCAGTGCCATCGATGGACTGCACTTCGTAGGCTTGTTGGCGCGCTCCTTTGGCCTCACTACCGGCCGATTTGAAGGCGGCAGCGGGAAGTTTCATTGATACCTTCTCGGGCAATTCCAGTAGCGCGCTAGCGTCCGTCGCTAAAAGGCGCCAGACGGGCGCCTGGCCGCTTGCATGCAAG
Source organism: Burkholderiaceae bacterium (assembly GCA_035537135.1). Taxonomy (GTDB): domain Bacteria; phylum Pseudomonadota; class Gammaproteobacteria; order Burkholderiales; family Burkholderiaceae_F; genus JACCZX01. Next base: position 3,245 of record DATLMT010000425.1, read on the forward strand.
CGGACGTTGGATTGAATATCACGCGGAAGCGACTTGCACGACTCAACGGTGCCCAACGCG
>DATLMT010000426.1:0-2296 GCA_035537135.1 Burkholderiaceae bacterium
GCGCTGACGTCACGCGTCGCATCGCTGGCGTTCGATCACGAGCATTACGACCTATATCTGCGCTACCAGTCAACACGCCACGCCGGCGGCGGTATGGACAACGACAGCCGCGAGCAGTATTCGCAGTTCCTTTTGCAGAGCAAGGTGAACACGCGGCTCGTCGAGTTTCGCGATCCATCACCGCCCGCGGTCGACGGTGTCGGAACGTTGCGCATGATTTCGATTATCGACGTGCTAAACGACGGCTTGTCGTCGGTCTATACGTTTTTCGACCCGGACGAGCTTGCGACGAGTTATGGCACCTACAACATTTTGTGGCAGATCGAACAGGCCAAGGCGCTGTCTTTGCCGTATCTGTATCTGGGCTACTGGATCTCGGATAGCCCGAAGATGGCCTACAAAGCTACGTTCCGTCCGGTCGAAATGCTTAAGGGAGGCCGCTGGGAGCGGCAAAGCAACGCGGGCTAGCAGGCCCCTCGTAGAATTCGCGCGTGCTTTACAAACTCGCGCGCCCGTTTCTGTTCTCGCTCGACGCCGAAGCTGCGCACGACCTGACTTTGAAAGCGCTGCAGCGTGCACACGACCTTGGCATTGTGCGCCGGGTTGCCGATAGTGTGGATCCGCTGCCGCTGAACATAATGGGCCTGCGGTTTTTCAATCCGGTCGGCCTGGCCGCGGGGCTCGATAAGACTGCAGCGCACATCGATGCGCTTGGAGCGTTCGGATTCGGCTTTATCGAAGCGGGCACCGTGACACGGCGTCCACAATCCGGCAACGCGAAGCCGCGCCTGTTTCGCCTGCCCAAGTCGCAGGCATTGATCAACCGGCTGGGATTCAACAATGAAGGCGCCGATCAATTTGTCACCAACGTGCAGCGGCAGCGTGCATTTCGGGATCAGGGCGGCGTCGTTGGCTTGAACATCGGCAAGAACGCAGACACGCCAATCGAGAATGCGCTTGACGACTATCGCACGTGCCTACGCCGCGTTTATGCCGACGCGGACTATGTCGCCGTCAACGTCTCGTCGCCGAATACGGAAGGGTTGCGTTCATTGCAAAGCGGGCGTCAGCTCGGAAGTCTGCTGAGCGGGTTGACCGAAGAGCGCAAGCGTCTGGAGGATCAGCATCGCAAACGAGTGCCGATCGCAGTCAAGATCGCTCCTGACATAACCGATGAATCGGTGCCAGAGATCGCAGATCAGATCGTCAAGCACGAAATGGACGCAGTGATCGCAACCAATACCACCATCGCGCGCGACGGCGTGCGCGGCATGAGGCACGCCGACGAGGCCGGCGGTTTATCCGGCCGACCCCTCACCAAGCGCGCTACCGAAGTTGTGCGCTTGCTGGCGCTTCATCTGCGAGGCGCGCTGCCGATTATCGGTGTAGGCGGCATCATGAGCGGTGCCGACGCCGTCGAGAGAATCAGCGCGGGGGCATCCCTGGTGCAGCTTTACACGGGCTTTGTATATTCGGGTCCACACCTTGTCGCGGAATGCGTCGAAGCAATCCGCAAAAGCGAATGCGTTGTTTCCTCGCGGCCTGGCCCGACGAACCTGCGCGTCTAGCACTGGAGCAGCTGTCGCACGATGTCCGGCAGCGCGTCCCGCATCGACGCGCAACACGCGTGAACGATCTGCATTTAACACTCGCTTTCATCGGCGACCTGGATGATGGTGCGGCTTTTGATCTTGCCGCTGCCATCGCAATGCTGCATTTCGACCCGATCAACTGGCAGATCAACAAACTCGGATTTTTCCAGTTAGCGGGCGTCGTCTGGGCGGGCAGCGATCGAACCACACCGCTGGACGATCTGGCCCACTGCGCGCGTGCGCTGCTGGACCGAACGAGCATTGCATACGACCAGCGACCATGGGCGCCGCACGTCACGCTGCTGCGTGGAGTCCAGGCGTTCGAAACAGAGGAAATCGCGGCGATTGAGTGGCGCATCGCTTCCCTCGGGCTGTATCGCTCGGCGCCTTCGGCAAAGGCTTCCCGCTATGCGCCGGTGATGCGCTAATCGTCCTTGCTGCGAATGCCCCCGACCGACGGCGAGGCTATCAAACGTCCGCGCGTTGCTTATGCAACTCGACTTTTCGTATCGTGATATAAAACGCGCCAGATGCCGCGCCGCACAACCCTTCTCGGTCCGTCTCGCGAGTTACAACCGGAGGGCGCGCACCCCGGTGTCGTCCGCGGCCCTACGGCGATCCAGGTGATCGAGCGAATGATGGCGCTACTTGACGCGCTGTCTGCGCACTCCGATCCGGTCAGCCTAAAACACCTGGCACGCGCC